>DPYI01000052.1 GCA_003545435.1 Patescibacteria group bacterium
AACGGCGACCCGTTGGCTACCGCAAAGCCAAGATGATCCATGATTTTCTTGGCACATATACCTGCCCAGATATCATCAAACCGGTCAAACTCCCAAGAGACTCCATCGGGATCCTTGCCCATCAGAGGAAAATACATAAACGGTGTGACTTCTTTCCGAAACGCGAGATTCATGGAACACATAGGGAAATACTGTCTTTTTGGAATGAACGTAAGAAATGGGGGATAGGAAGGCAGGCAAAGATCCGGGTAGTTCTTTTGCGTCACTCCGTCAAGGTCAATGTGTTTGGTCCACAACCCATGGCTTACCATAACCGGATAGGTATTTCGTATCCGGTAAGGAATCCCGCGCGTATAAATAAAGTCAGGATGCGGATACGTCGGCTGCCAACTATGGGGAGCATGAAGAGATAGGTTATGAACATGCTGTTTTATGAAATTCCTATCGACCGGATAACAGTCATCATCCAGAGTGATAATAATGTCCGCACCCTTTTTCCATGCCTTCCAAAATCCGTATGAGCGTATTCCTGCGTTTTGACGGGAAAATATCCATTCATCTTTGCCAAAATCATGCTGTATATCCTCCCAACAGTAATGCGAGATGCTCATAAATCCGGTTTTGGGTGTTTTAATCATCTTCTCCTCATGATCTTCGACAATCAAAAGATGGCATTGAGAAAGAAGCAATTTCCATTCGGATAAAAACGAAAGCGTGCGGATGGTGGGAATAACGACTGTAATGTTCATAAATAAATTATAAATTATGAAAGAGTAGGTGTATACCTATATCACCCGGCGGGTGATATAGCTTTGCACCTTTTCTTCTACTCTAATAACAAGTGCTCCATTTTTTTATTTTTCTTTGCAAACGACATCTGATCTGTAATAAATGTTTTATATGATTGTTTTTCGGAAAAATAACTCAAAATGTCCGTTGTATCTACAAGCGTATCCTGTTTACCGAATACATAGTTTGACAAAGAACTCCATGGATATTGAAAAACTGATGTAAATTCGCAGAGGGATGATACATATGGATTTATATGAATATATCGGGATACATGGAGCATCTGATCGTCTCCTTCAATGTGAACTGCCTTAAATATTCCCTGAAACAGCGTACCTATTCTACCATTCTTAGTATTAAAATACTTTGAATAACTGTTTGAAACATCTGATATATAGCGCGATATTCCATCATCGATATTTTGACGGATTAAAAGGTGAAAATGATTCGGCATACAACAATACGCAGATATGGTTATGCGTTTTGGCTTTTCCATAATTCCCTGCATCACGCGTTCCTGTACACCCGGAGTCAATTGAATAAAATAGGAGTACCTCAACGGAATATCCGCGTATTGATAATATTGAAGTGTGAGAAGAAATCGTGTGTAATCCTTTTTGGTAAGAAATAAAGGGCGTCCTTCAATACCGCGATTAAAAACATGATACCAGTGTCCATTTGAGAAAACGATAGCCCTTTTCGAAGCCATTAGGTATACAATAGCATAATCTTGTACCAAAAGAGTAGGTGTATACCTATATCACCCGGCGGGTGTGGGTGACAAAATACATGGTTGTAAATTCTTTTGTTGCTTTTTTATACAACGTCCGTTTATAGACGTCATACCGTGCTTCGACATTAAATGTCGATATTTCATCAAATTCATTTTTTGTAAAATTTTTGTAGAGTCGTATCGATAAGTATATCCGATATACAAAATTATCGCAAAAAAAGATATCTGCCTTTATTTTTACCATACAATAATCTGACAAACAAAAGTAGGAGAGCGGGTGTAGAAACGCGCGACTTGACAGGTGTATAGACAATGTCTATACTATCCGCATATGAACTCTGCTATGCTTACCGTCAGGACAGATAAAAAAATCAAGGCGCAAGCTATGAAAATAGCGTCGGGTTTAGGCTTTTCGTTAAGCACGCTCGTGAATGCGTACCTTCGCAACCTCGTCCGCACTAAACGCGTACATTTTGCTGATGATGTGCAGTTGGAGCCCACTCCCTATCTTAAAAGAATACTCCGCCAGTCTGACAAGGACAGAAAAAACGGCAAATATGTTTCCTTCGATACCCCGGAGAAAGCAATTGCGTTTCTTGATTCAATTGCAAAAAAATAATCATGAACGTGGACCTGTCGTATCGCTTTATCAAACAACTTAAAAAAACTCCGAAAGAAATACGGCAAGCATTTCAGCAACGCACCCTGTTGTTTATTAAAAATCCATTTCACCCATTCCTTCATAACCACGCTCTTCATAGTCATTATGAAGGGAAACGGAGTATCAATGTGACCGGAGATTGGCGCGCAATATATCAGGAAGTGTCTCCTCATTGTGTGATGTTTATCGCTCTCGGCACCCATAATCAACTTTACAAATAGGCAAGGAATAGAAGCTGACGTACGAATAAAATTTATTTGTCAATTTAGTATAAGAATCATGTACGTACATGTGTGGGATACTAAATTCATCTTTATATAGCAAATAAGAGGGGTATGAGAATAGGTGTATACCTATATCACCCGGCGGGTGTGGGTGATA
>DPYI01000002.1 GCA_003545435.1 Patescibacteria group bacterium
GGAACCATTATCCGGTTTCCGAAAGCTATGTTCCAAATTTATTATCTCTTCCCATGTATGCGGAATTAACCGAAAAGGAGATACGGTATGTGGCACGAGTAATCCATGAAAATCCTTTTTGTCCATAACTATTACACCCGATTCCTGAAGCATTTTTTGAATGAAAATAAAGAAAAAATTGCTTGTACAGACTATAAATCTCATAAAAAACTTCTTTTTGATCAATTGTTTTCAGTTTCAGACTTTTACTCTCAAGGAGTGTTGCGAAATGGTCATGAAGCGATTGATGTTGTGGCAAACGACTGGATTTTGCAAAAAAAGTGGGCAACTGAGCACGGGCTTCGAATTACCACCTACCCTCCCATAGCTTTAGAGAGTCGAATCGGACAGCAGATATTTCTTCATACGTGGATGGAAAAAATATTGGAGATCCAAATAAAGGAATACAATCCGGATATCGTTTATTTTCTTGATATCGAAAGTTTTTCTTTCAATCTATTAAAACGAGTCAAAAAAAATAAATATACGATTATTGCTCAAAAGGCCTCTCCGATTTTATCTTCTGAAAACTATAGAATGGCAGATATAGTTTTCAGTGCCCTTCCGAGTATGGTTGGCGCGTTTCAAAAAAAACATATCCGCAGCCACTATCTGCCATTTGCTTTTGAACCATCGGTGCTTTTAAAAATTCCGAAACAAAAGAAAAAATATAATTGTACATTTGTTGGAGGATTCAGTAAGATTCATACTCTAGGAAATAAATTAATAACAGAGGTTTCGAAGTGCGTACATCTGGATATATTTGGTTATGGAAAAGAGATGCTCCCGTGTTCTTCAGAAGCTTACCAAAATCATCACGGTGAAGTGTGGGGAAAAGATATGTATACCGTGCTTCTGCAAAGCAACATGACGGTTAATCGGCATGTGGATATGGCAGGGGAGTATGCTGCCAACATCCGTCTGTTTGAAGCTACCGGCTGTGGAGCAATGCTTCTTACAGACAAAAAGAAAAATTTGGGAGAATTATTTGTTGATAACAAGGAAGTAGTTTCCTATACAAACGCGGATGATCTTGTGGACAAGATACGATATTATACAAACCATCCGAGAGAGAGGGACCGTATCGCAAAAGCAGGACAAAGAAGAACAGCGCGCGATCATACGTATACGAAGAGAATGAAAGAGGTTTTGAAATTCTTATGACTATCGGATTTTATTTTAATACCCCAAAAAGCACCGGCGGAGCATACCAGTATTCGCTTCTTTTTTTAGATGCATTAACGTATATAAAAAATAATACCTATATTATTTTTAACACAACACACGATATCCCCGACCGGTTTTATACCCAAAAGAATTTTTTGATCCTGGATATATCAGGTCCGTTTAGTACGAAACAATCCAGGTCTTATGCGCATATATCAAATATGCTGAATTTGATAGTTACAGCATTTTTAAGATTTCATATGGGATATATTGTTGTTTTTTTCTACAAATGGCTGAGAAGATCAACACTTGATTGTATTAATTCTTCCAAAACAGATCTGATTGTCTTTCCTCTGACAACGATGGAAACCTTTGGCTGTAAGATACCGTATATATTGGCAGTCCATGATCTGCAACATAAAGTAAACCCGCAGTTCAAGGAATTAACCGGTTCTGGCCAGTCAGAGATTCGGGATCTGAGATATAATGATGAGGTCAAACATGCGTTTAGACTTCTAGCCCAATCACAGTGCGGTAAAGCAGATATTATCCGTTATTATGGCGCGAATCCCGATAAGATACGTATTCTTCCGTATTCTCCCATCTTTAGTTTTTTATCTAAACATGTAAAAGGTGCTGCACCCAAAAAATATCGATTGCCCAAGCACTACGTTTTTTACCCTGCGAATTATTGGTCACATAAAAACCATAAAAATCTTATCAGAGCAATCGGGATTTTGGTTAAAAAACAGAAAGAAATTCACGTTATTCTGACTGGTACTAAATCTGTGGATTTCAGCATCCAGAACGAGCTGAACAGAGAAATAAAGAAGTTACATGTAGATACGTATGTCCATCATTTAGGGTATCTTACGCCGGAAGAACTTAAATACATTTACATCCACGCGATCGCACTTGCCATGCCCACATATATCGGTCCGGTAAATCTACCGGTATATGAAGCATGGAGTTTGGGTACTCCGGTCATAACATCTGATATCCGGGATTATCGTGAAATTGCATCAGACGCCGCGCTTCTTATAGATCCGGATTCGCCCGGGGAAATTGCAGACGCCATTGTAGAAATACAGCAAAATAAAAAATTAAGAAAAAAACTTGGGTGTCACGGTAGGACAATAATTCATAAACGAACAATAAAAAATTTTGCACGCAACGTAAACACTGTTTTTGGTGAATATATAAACTTTTAAAAATATGAAGAATTTACCATTAATATCCGTTATTATTGCTTCATATAATGCTGTATCAACAATAGAAAAAACTATTAACAGCGTGACAGCACAAACATATCCTAACATCGAATTTATAGTTATTGATGGGGGATCAACAGATGGAACAGTTGGAATACTAGAAAATGGAAAATGGAAAANNTAAGATCATATTTCGGTGGATAAGTGAAAAGGATAGGGGGATTGCGGATGCATTTAACAAAGGAATGAGAATGTCGCATGGAGAGTATATTTATTTCTTGGGAGCTGATGATGTTTTGAAAACACCGCACGTTATTGAAGAGATGATGGTGGGAATTGATCCAAAAAAAGATATGATCATTTGCGGAAAGGTAGACAGAATCAGGGATACGAAAAAGTATTCTGTTATCTATACCTCTTCTCTTCAATTTTCCCCATGGATGCTTCTTTACAAAATGGGACTGCCGCATCAGGGGATGTTCATGAATAAACGATTTTTCAATAAATACGGAGTATTTAATACCCGTTTGAAATATGCCATGGATTATGATTTACTACTGCGGGCATATCATAGGTTCCCGAATGTAATTTTCAAGAACGTCATCGTCGCCGGTTGGCGTGAGGGGGGGGTAGGAAAAAATAGGATTTTTGAGATTCTAAAGGAATATCATTCCATACGGATAAGAAATCATATTGCACCTTTTTGGTTTTTATGGATAATTTATGTTTTTTCATGTATCCGATATGTCCCTGAATTTTTACTGGAAAGATTCGTTAGCAGATCACTATGAGGAAATTACTCTACGGGTACGCTTTAGCTATCCGTTATATTATTAGAAATAATCAGTGGCATAAGATTTTCCCAAGAATCATATTGGCAACCTGTATACAGACGGTACAAAGATTGACCGGCAGCATTATTTCAATTCGTCTTTTTAACCGGAAGAAACTTTTTCTTTTCCCGAGAAATGAGATTTCATCTCAGTTTCTTTATACGGATATTCCAGATAAGGAAGAAATACAATTTTTGAGAAATCATACCGACAAGCATACCGTGTTTATAGATATCGGAGCACATATCGGAAGTTATTCCGTTTGTCTGGCAGATAAAGCGATGTATAGCATAGCATTTGAACCCCACCCCGTTGTCGTGAAATGGTGTCGGATGAATTTTTTACTGAACGGCATGGATGAACATTATGTACATCAAATTGCATTATCAAATAAAAATGGTACCGTACGCTTCACAACGGACAGGAATCAGGCACAAAACCACATTACCGTTTCAAAAACAAAATCGATTGAAGTCATCTCTATGAGTCTTGATGCATTTGTACAAAATCAGAATTTATCCAGAAAACTCTCGTATGTGATAAAAATTGATGTTGAGGGAGAGGAAATGAATGTGTTGAAAGGCGCTCGGCAGTTTTTACAGTCATATCCGATTAAAGGCATTGTGTATGAATCATTTGGATATGATGTTGATACGATAAAAGGTTTTCTTCGAAAAAATGGTTTTACGGTGCAATCCCTTTCGGGGTATAATTACTCTGCAGTCAGGAATTGACACGGAGTAGCAAGAAACATAGAGTCATACCTTACGACGTTATCTATTCTGCAATACCCTTCGGGCAGAAATTCAAAATATGATATTAAAAACGGCTGTTTGTTTTTGATATACGCATCCTTATTCGGTTCATATTCCGGGTAAATTGCATCAAGCCACCAATTCATATACACCGGCTGGTAGTTTTTAATTCTCGGGTCAAAGGTGAGATATAAGGAGTCGGGGCCATTCGTGATGACATTGCCGTTTGGATTTTTCTTAAAATACTCTTGTATGTGATTGTAGACATACGTATACCATTCTTTTTCCCCTTGTGTGAGACGGATATGTCGAAGAACTGACGGCTCGGAAACAGTGTCATAGGGTTCTTTTATTTTTTTGACCGTATCGTTTGCACGGTATGAGAGATCAGGGAGGAAAATACAGAGAATGAGAATAATGGTAATGTATTTTATAGTGAGCATGGGAATTGTTACTTTTTTGAATATATAGTCTTTAATAAATTGATAGAGGAAAAGAGCGAGCAATGAAAACATAGGAGTTGCGCCCCAGAATGCATGCGCAGGATCGTTGTACGGGAAATATTGGAGCCATGACGCAAGTCCGATAAGCGCAAGAGCCAAAATTATTTTTGGCTGTGTTTGGTTTTTCCCCTTATATAAATCCAAAAAAGATTGTTCGGAAAGAATGACGGTAGCTACGGGAATGAGGGTCCAGACGGAAACGATGCTTTTGGACGGAGCAAAGAGTGCGTTTATTATCGTCAGAAGCGAGTATCTGTTGCCAATTGTTTGACCCCACACAAATGCACGAAGTATTGACTGCCGCCACCAGTCATTGAATGCGTGGTTTGAGATAATCCAGAGAAAAAAGATAAACGATACTCCTATAACACCAGATGCAAAACATTTGAGCGCATGTATGAGTTTTTTTTTCGAGATATTTTTACCATAATAAAGCAGGAGGAAAAAAAACGAAACTGCAAAGAACAAAAATACCCCGACCGGCTGTCTGCACCAAAAAGTGAGTGCGGTTGTCATGCCGGAGAAAACAATAAAACGGTCTTGTTTGGTTTCCAGTGAACGAATGAGGAAATACGACGTAAGCAGCTGAAAAAAAATTGCATACACCGATGACCATACGGTTGTCCAGTTATATGAGATGTAGAAAAAATACGGAGACATGAATATCCATACAAGAGAGATAAAAAAAGAAACGATAATCGGTAAAAATTTTCGGCTGATGATGTATATCAGAAGCACATTGCATCCGTAAAAAAACACCGTAAGGAGCTTGAGGGTCAGAAGGTATTTCCCAAACACGAGAAGCGCCAAAGCCTGAATGAGTGGCACAAGAGCACCATAAAAGAAAAATGTATCTTTATAAAGCATGCCTCCGTTGGCTACATCCATAGCTGGTTTAAATAGTGCTCCGTCATGGTGGGCATCTGCTCCGATAATTGATAAATATCCGTAGACGATGACCGTAGTAAGAAAAAGAATAACGGGAGCGATGTATTTCATCATGGCAATAAATCGATTATTTTTTTCTAACTGTTTGCTGATATTCCAAAAAATAAGCAGAAGTTTTATGGAGCACATAGGAAGGAGAAAAAGAAAAAGTCCGTAGAAGAGATCAGCCGGCGATATATAGCTCAGATAGATATAAATCCGTTCCTTGAGAAATGAGAACAGTACATCAGTGTGAGCAAAAAGATATGTTTTCGGGAATGAATATTTGGCAATAATCCGATCTGATGAAGAATGGAAAGAAATCGCGGCATTTTCATTTCCTTTAAAAGACACAAGTTCTATGAGATATTCACGGTTTTTCGATTGGGCAATAGGCGGAAATCCGAAAGTAAAATATTTATTTTCATTAAACGTATGTGCCTGATATGCTTGTTCATATATCAGTATATCAGTCCGGTTATCTTTGATGCGGAAGGAAATTGTATCGGTATAGTCTCTCGGCTTGTCAAAATGGATAGCAATAGTTCCCAGATTGTTATACCTAGCGATAAATGATTGTGTGATTTTTTCGTTTGCAAGAAGTTTTTTCCCTTGAAGTGTCTTTAGAGAGATACTTTGCGGAAGCACTGTTGCTGTATAATCTTCCAGAGCTTTTATATGAGAACTGAATGTTTTCGAGAGATAAGAAAAAGAAAGAAAGAAGGAAAAAACAAAAACACAGATGATCACTGTTTTATTTTTCATGGACTCCCGTATAAAAATATATCTTAATTTTAGCATATTTTTGCTTCTTATTTGTGTTTGAGGGCACAGTCGTGGTACAAAGGAGAGGGTTTTATGAAACAAAAACAGTTACACACACCCGTACTTCTTATCTCCTATAACCGTCCGGAATGCACAAAAAAGGTTTTATCAGTGCTTCGTGGTGTGCAACCTGCGGATATCTATATGGCGTGTGACGGATGGAAACATAAAAAGGATAGAAAAAAATGTAAAGAAGTACGGTTGCTTGTTAATAGCATAGATTGGAAATGCCGCGTTCATACGTTATTCCACAAAAAAAATTTAGGTTCGAGGGATGGCCCGTATACTGCAATGAAATGGTTTTTNNAACGTTTTTTCGTTTTTGTGAAGAATTATTGCAGAAATATGAATATGACATACATGTTGGAAGCATAAGCGGAGGGAATGTCATAGCTTCCGATATTTCAATTTCAGGTAGTTACTATTTTTCCAGATATTCCCAAACATGGGGATGGGCGACATGGAAAAGAACGTGGAAACTCTACGACATTCACATGAAACGCTGGCCTGAGATGAAGGGAAAACATATGGTGGAGAAAATGTTTCCGAATATATGGACAAGGACGTATTGGACGTGGATTTTTAATGCAGTGTACAGAGGAGAAATACCATCAGCGTGGGATTACCAATGGACGTTTATGTCATGGCTGCACGGACTTTTGACCATCATGCCGACAGTCAATATGATACAGAACACCGGGATAGGTTCAAAGGATGCAACGCACACGAAATATACGAATTGGATGAGTTCAATCCCCGTAAAACCAATGACATTTCCTCTCAAGCACCCAAAAGGGAAAATTATCAATTCCGCACTGGATACATTGTTACAGAGACGGATGTACGTATTATGGAAAGAACTGGTAATGAGTATATATAGAAAATTGAAATATACGGTATGAAACAGAAACTTTTTATTGTTATTCCGGCTTATCAGGAAGAACGCGTCATTACGTCTGTCATTTGTGAGCTCCATACATTCGGATACAGAAATATTATTGTTGTGGATGACGGATCAACCGATGGTACGTATCATAGATCACAGCAAGCAGCTGCTATTGTTCTTCGGCACAGCATGAACAGAGGAAAAGGTGCAGCGGTGAAAACCGGAATTGCCGCAGCCCGGATGTTAGATGCTGATATAATCGTCACATTTGACGGAGACGGCCAACATGATCCTAAAGATATTAAGAATATGCTCCAATATATGCATAAGGGGTATGATGTGATATTGGGGAGCAGGTTTTTGCATAAGCAGAATATTCCAACATTGAAGAGAATTTATAATGGTATTGCCAATAGCATTGCCTATGTTTTATACGGCATATGGGTGACAGACAGCCAATCAGGATTTCGCGCATACAACAGAGATGCATTTAGCGCTCTTGACACTGAAAGCGACCGGTATGAATTCGACAGCGAAGTCTTACGGGAAATTCACATGAACAAATTGAAATATAAGGAAATTCCCATCCACGTACGGTATACCAGATATTCGCAGAAAAAAGACGTAAAACAGGGTTTTCTGTCAGGAATTAAAACGGCATTCCAATTAGTGATGAAAGCCTGAGAGGATTATTCGTATGGATATCAGCACATTTATAGCCAGGCGATATAATCGCGAAAAGAGAATCATTGATGCATCAAAGAAGAAAAGACGTATTGCAGATACGTGGCTTCAGGATGACAATGTCGGATCATGGAGGCATGAGCGGATGATTCAGGGCGTGGATCCGATCATAGCGTCGTATCCCAAAGCGAAGTGGCTTACCGTGGGAGACGGCCGTTTCGGAAAAGAAGCTCATTACATCTGGAAAAAAGGCGGAAATGTCGTTGCGTCAAACATCAGCGACCAGCTTCTGAAAGAAGCAAAAAGAATTAACTTTATTCCAGCATATAGTGTGAAAAATGCAGAGAAATTATTACTGAAGGATCAGAGTTTTGATTTCGTTCTGTGTCAGGAATCCCTGCACCATTTTCCGCGGCCATTTCTCGGACTTTATGAAATGATCCGTGTGGCCAGAAAAGGAGTGGTCATAACAGAGCCAAATGACATATTTCATGATCACACGCTTCTTCAGGAATTGTTCTGGAACATAAAAATGGCGGTCAAAAAAATACTCGGAATCAAGGAAGTTCCTCCGTTTGAAACAGTAGGAAATTATCTGTACCGCGTTTCTTTGCCGGAGGTAGAGAAACTGTCCATTGCATTGGATTTACCGCTTATTGCACACAAAGGAATTAACGATAAATATTATGAAGGAGTGGAATTTGCTCCCCTCCGGCATTCAACGCTTTTTATAAAAGTCCGCTTATGGATATGGCTCTTAGACGCACTCTGTGCTTTAGGATTTTTGAAACCGAATGATATAAGTATTATCATATGGAAAACTATGCCGACCAAACAGTGCCTGAAGGGATTACAATCTGTGGGATTTCAGATCATCCGTCTGGCAAAAAATCCATATGTTTAATATAGTACATATAGGTACCGTTACCATCTATCAGATTGTCCTGGCTTTCGTGGCAAGCTTCATTATCGGACAGCGTCTTTTGCGGTTTATCCGCCGTGAAACTTCGCAATCACTCTTTAAAATGCTCACGGTCATCGGTATCTGGGGAGGAATAGGAGCAATTGCCCTTTTTCCTAAGATAGCACATTTTATACGGATTCGGATGGGATTCGGAGAAAATTTTAATACTATCATTTTTATAACATTTGTTATTCTTTTTGTTCTTTTTTTCCGAATTCTTTCCATTATTGAACGCATAGAAAACACCATTACGGAACTTATCCGCAGAGAAGCGTTGCGGGACATACAAAAGATGCATAAATGAAAATCCCACGTATCTCAATCATTACACCGAGCCTCAACCAGAGAAGGTTTATCGCAAGGACTATAGAAAGCGTTTGCGCACAGGATTATCCGAACATCGAATATATCGTCATGGACGGAGGATCGACGGACGGGACGGTAGACATACTTAAGAATGGAAAATGGAAAATGGAAAATGGAAAAAAAAACATACTATTCAGATGGGTGAGTGAGAAAGACAATGGGCAGGCGGATGCAATCAATACGGGGCTAAGGAAAGCAACAGGAGACATAGTCGGATATCTGAATTCTGACGATTATTATGAGCCGGGAGCAATCCGCAAGGTTATGGAGATATTTCAAAAAGACAAGGCTGTTCAGTGGTTGACAGGGGATTGCCGAATAGTGAACGAAAAAGGTAATGAAATTGAGAGATGTATCAGATTTTATAAAAAGGCATGGCGGCACATCCCTTTGCAGTATGCATTGCCGGTCCTCAATCCCATTGCCCAGCCCAGTACGTTCTGGAGAAAAAGAGTTATGGATACTCTTGGTACCTTTAAACAGACGCTTACATATGCATTTGACTATGACTATTGGATAAGGCTTTCAAAACAGTATCCGTTAACAGTGCTTCCGGATACATTATCCTGCTTCCGAATCCATAAAAAATCAAAAGGAGGGTCTGATTACCGCCTGCAGTTTGAGGAGGAAATGAGGATTGCAAAACATCATTTTGACAATCCAATACTTCTGCGTCTGCATCGCGCCCATGCAAAATTAACAATCTGGACGTACAATAGAATAAAATAATTTAAATGAAAATGCCATTGAAGTATTTTTCAGCGAAACGTATTTTTTTTCTTATTTTAGGAGTTCTCCTGGCCGTTTTTGTCTTTGCTATCCCCCCTTTCCAGAAGCCCGATGAGCCTCTGCATTTCAAACGGGCTTTCGCTCTTTCGATGGGACAGATAACCTGCAAACACAGTCGTGAATACTCACGCGGATATTTCACCTATCCCAAGAGCGTTGATGCGTTTCCGGACGCAATGCTTTCCCAAGCAATTATTATGAAACCTGAGGGAAAATATCCGCTTTCACTGTTTTTCAGGTCTTATCCGATTGATCTTATGCGAGCTGTCGATCTTCCGTATAATTGTACGTTGCCATTTACAGGATATATCCCGCTGTCTTTGGGAATTTTATTCACCTTGCCGATAAACAACCTCCTTATCAGTTTTTACGGCGCACGCTTGACCGCAGCGCTTGTTTTTTTCCTGTCAATCCTTTTTTGTTTCCGGATTCTTCCGAAAAGATATTGGTATATCTTAGGATTTTCTTCCGTTCTTCCTATGGTTCTTCAGCAGGTTACGGCAGTTTCGTATGACTCTCTGGCAATTTCGCTTGGATGTATCCTTTTTTCATTGTTCATGCGTTTTTTAGAGAAAAAAGCTTTACGGTTGAGGGAACTTATACTTTTTTACATCATTCTTCTTGTATTTCTATTTACGAAACCGGGGTATTATCTATTTTCACTAGTGTCCCTGATTTTGTTAAACCGCGTTTACACCTCTTGGATAAAGAAATGGATATTGGCGGGCATCATGATTATCGGAATTGTCGCTATTTCGTGGTATAGTCTGACGTTACCCATATAAACATGTTTTTACATTTGGTTAATTCAGTCATTCAGAAATCAATTATTTCCCATGATCGTTGGTTTTTTCTATGGGTTTTATGGAATACTTTTTGGTCAAAACAGGAATTTTTTATCCAAAGCACCATAGGAATCCTGGGATGGATAGATACCCCGCTTCCTCCTTTTCTCTATTATGGATTCGCCGTTTTATTGGGTATTGTCCTCATTAAAACGTCTGAAAGAATCAAAAAACCTTTACCGCTGGGCATGGTGCTTTTCCTTACCGGTCTTTTTTTAGGAACGATATTTTGCTTCATGTACTTTTTTTACATACACGGAACACCTGTTGCTTCTCCTGCGATTGATTCCCTGCAAGGAAGATATGTGCTTCCGATAGTACCGTTTATTCTTCTCATCCTAACAGAATGGATAAGAATATGTATTCGGCACAAAAAAATTACGGTTGTTGTTTTTGGAATTATTTTCATAATGAGTTTAGGTCAAACACTATTTATGCGTTACTATGACTACTCACAGGTATTTGATAATGCGGAAGCGTTACAGTCGGTTGAACAAGAATTACAGAGTAATAGGGAATTTCCCACTGTGCTTGTAAACAATCCTCAGTCATATACATATGAAGTCAGATTTCCGAACTATAAAATCGGAGGATTTCAATTGCTGCTTTCTGTAGATGAGAAAAATCCGGTAACTGTACCATACCTGTTTGAACTGAAGGATGCCTCATGCAGTAAACGTATGAGAAGTGGATATCTGGATCAGACCGAGCTTCACCGGAAACATATTTATACTCAGTACGTACCTATTACTCCCTTACCGGAGAGGAATGTATGTCTCGTACTATCTCCTGTTTTTGCTGAAAGCGGCATGCAGTTTCTCCCATTAGTACGTGATGGCGGGAAACCGATTATCAATTTTCTTTACATTAAAAAATAATTACGCATGTCTTGGGAAGAATCCGCTCTTATGCACTGTTTCAACTGTTTATCGAAGAAGAAACCTGTTCCATTATATCTGTCTTATGATCGGATGCATAAGATTGCCGGAGATTTTCTTATTCAACAATGTCCTACATGTAAACTCCTGTCTGTCAGCCCTCATCTGAACACCCAACAATTGTCTTTTTATTACCCGAGCTCGTCGTATTATTCCTATTTCGATTCCGGGAGTTCAGTTTTAAGAAAGCTTCGGAGTTATCTGATATACCGTTTTTATCATCCGACGGTTTTTTCAAAAATACTGTTCCTTTTTGTCAATACCATACCGGCTATACCGAAAATGAAAATACACGGCAAACTCATGGACGTGGGATGCGGAAACGGAGAAACGTTAAGAATCCTCAAAAAGCATGGATGGGACGTCTACGGAGTGGATATCGATGAGGCTGCGGTTCGGTACGCAAAAAAAAGCGGACTTATGCATGTTCAAAAGGGAACGCACGAGAGCCTATCGCGGTATCCTGATAATTTTTTTGACGTCATCCGCGCGTATCATGTGATCGAACACATGGACAGTCCGGAAAAATTTGTAAAACTTGCTTTCCAAAAACTACAAAGAGGAGGAGAGCTGATAATCGGAACGCCCAACGGCATGAGTCTTACCTCAAGAGTGTTTGGTTCTTGTTGGTATAACCTGGATACTCCCCGTCATCAATATATTTTTTCTCCTTCCAACCTGAAAAAGATGCTTTATCGCATGAGGTTCCGGGTAACAGATCTCCAATTTTCATCCGGCGGAGGCTTTTTAGGAAGCATTCAGTATTTCCTGTCCGACAGGTTTGGTTGGAAGTTCCAGTTGATACACAGCACGGCTCTGTTTTTCTTATTTTATCCTCTGGACTTCGTAACTGATAAAATGCACATGGGTGATGTGTTTGTCATGAGCGCTCGTAAATCTATGCACAAAACACAAAACGGCTAAAAAACTTATGGCTACCGCTTTGTCAAGGGTTTTTAAAAAACACATTGTTTGTGAGATTATCTGTCTTTTGCTTTTATCGCTTACTCCTCTTTTGTGGCTGAAATCCGGTGAAGTGGTCATGGGACACGACTCGGGATTCAGGATAAATTTCACTCCTTACTATAAAAGCCTCTTATTTGCCTGGAATCCATCCATGAATTTCGGAATAGATTGGCAGCTGTATAAAGGCTTCCTGACAACTCAATTGCCTGAATTTCTGTTCACCGTAGGTACAGGGTCATGGGAAACCGGACAGCGGATGACAATGGTTTTTTGGTTTTTTGCCGTGCAACTGTCTATGTATGTACTGGTAAGATCCATACGATGGGAAAACAAACACTGGTTATTCAGAATCGGAACGAGCGTGTTTTACGCATATAATTTTTTTATTCTTCAGGCATGGTTTATCGTTGAGAGAGCAAAGTTTTCCCTTTATGCGGCACTCCCTATATCAATTTTCCTTTTATATCGCGTCTTTATTTTAAAAAAATCAATTGTCAAAAATGCGGTTCTTTTCGGGCTCTTGTATTTTTTCTTCAGCGGCGGGGGATCACCGCCTCTGTATGGTGCAACGCTCGTTACGTGGATGTGTACCATAGCTCTTTTTACCATCATACTTTGGAAAAAAGAGAACATACGGGGACTTATTTTTTCCGTAAAGACAGCATGTATCTTCGGCATCGTATTTGTCAGTATGAATGCGTTTTGGATTATCCCGCAGGCAGGGCTATATATAAACACGTATACAAGCGCTGTAGCTCAGCGTGGAGGTATAGACGGACTCATCGCGTGGGAAAGGGAAAATAGTAAAAACGCAGGCATCATAAACCTTCTCCGTTTGGAGGGTATACCGGATTGGTATGAAAATCCGTATCATGCGTATGCGAAAAATTATTTGGATAACCCTATTCTAATCGTCAGCAGTTTCATTCCGATAGTTGCAATACTTTTTGGACTCATGCATTCATGGGAAAAAAAGGTGAAGCATAATCCGGTTATCTATCTTACTTTCATGCTACTATCTGTCGGATTATTTTTTGCCGGCGGATCGCATCCGCCGCTTGGAATTGTGTTTGAGTATGCCATGCGCCACGTACCGGGATTTGCCATCTTTCGGTCAAGTTTTTACAAATTCGGGCCTCTTGTGTGGTTTTCTGTAATTCTCTTATCTCTGTATTTCATCGATACAATTATCATGAGTCGTATAAAGATAAAAACCGTACGAGCAGTATTAGGTATTGCAGTTATTTTGGGAATACTCCTGTACCATTACCCCTATTTCAAATCTGATTTTTTCCGGTTTTACGGACAGTTTTCGACGAAAGTCCGGGTTCCTGCGTATACAAAAGAAATGGCAGCCTATGTCCACACAAATACCGATCCATTAGACCGCCTTTTGGTGCTTCCGAAGATTACCTCGAGAGTTTACAACCTGCCGATGGATGCCTATACGTGGAACTTTTTAAGTACAGATGTTTTTCCCAGGAACGTCATCAACAGGTCTATTATTGCCAATGACACGCTTTCCACAGATGTGATTCATACGATATATTCAGAATTGCTCTATGGTACGAAAGAAAATTTTTTAAGACTCTCCCGCATTGCAGGTATTCGATATATCCTCTGGAGAGAAGATGCATTGTATAATCCTACAATTACTGATGTGACAAAAGACTTTCAGAAAAAAAGGTTAGCACAATTGTTTTCAAATCCTATCCATACATCAGGGCTTTGGGAACTATATGATATCGAAGATCCCCACATTATTCCTCTTGTGTGGACTCCTGATACGATTTCCGTGACGGAACAGGCAACAGATAATCCCCTTGACCTATTGCTGACGTCACAATCGCAAAAAATGGCAGTCATCGAAGGAACAACCTTACCGCAAGATTTTATCCAAGCTGATTGTCTCTATTGTCAGGAGAACGAGTATATGAAAATGGTTTTGGCAACACCGCTTCCCCGGCTTCGGTTTGAACCGGGGAATCCATTGTTTTCCCTACTCCTCATGAAAGATAAAGAGGCCATTCAGAATGCGGATCCAAATCCGGAGGCGCAATTTAATGCCTATATATCCCATACGCAGTTCCTGCTTGCGCTTCTTGATTCACCCGAGAAACCGAAGATGTTTGACCAGGAATCGGTTATCTCAGATCTGAAAAAATCCTTCCGGACTTCTTTGGATCTCTTGTCAACACTGTCGGGCAGACAGAAAAATGTGTATGCAACACGGCTTCTTCTTTTTACGGATGTTTCAACAGGATTTATATCCAAAATGACAGGACTTCCGGATACTCAAAAATCTGACCTGGAGGCATTTTTTCATACATTGAGATCTGAGGCTGAAACATCCGCATGGTTAACTTCTGATAAAGCGGACATCAGATATGAGATCCAGACGCAATCAGACGATTCGTATGACGTGCTCATAACAAATATGGATACTCCTCTTCCGCCCATAGAGATTGATGGCATCACAGTACAGGATACTCATCAGATTTATATTCCGTCCGGATACCACAGATTACGGGTTATGTCTCCGTTTATAAAATCAGGGACAATACCGCGAATTTTTTTCAAAAAAACAGGACACAACACAATTCAGATTCCGGAGATAACTTTTCATAAAATTGATCCTACCCGTTATCGCATAGAAGTGAGAGGAGCAAAGGAACCGTATGTTTTGGTTTTGAATGAATTGTTTGAGAAAAACTGGAAAGTAAAAATTGAAAGCAGTAACGCTCATCTTGACGAAACCCTTCATGGAAAAGCCAATGGGTATGCAAATGCATGGTATATTGAAAAAACAGGGGACCATACTATGATAATTTCTTATCAGCCCCAGACATTTTTTCTTATAGGATGCCTTTGGTCAATAACAGCTATTGCCGGTAGTATGTATGTGTTAATCAAAAAGTAATCTATGGGAGCGTGGTACTTTGCATCAGGAGATCTTGATTTTTTTTGGCCGGAACAAATTCAAGCTCTATCATGGTTTCCGAACCTTTGGCGGACTGATATTGGATTAGGTAAATCCGTCATCCAGAGTTTATGGCTGGATTATCCATTTCGTCTTTTTCTAAAAGCCCTTTTTTCATTGGGTATTTCGTGGTTTTTTATTGAAAAGATCCTTTGGTTGGGAGTTTTATCTTTAGGTATCTATGCATCATACCGACTGGCTAAATATCTTTTTTCGCGTGCCAGATGTTTTCTCCTTACACCTATTTTGTATATAGGAAACACATACGCGCTTCTACTTTTTGGCGGAGGACAGCTGGGAGTAGCATTCGCATACAGTGTATCACCGCTTGTTTTATTAACTTTTATTCAATATATCGATAATTATAATGATGTACGATCTTTGATAAAGAACGGGTTATGGTTTGCGCTTCTTATATGTTTTGATATTCGGCTTGCTTTTCTTATTCTTTGTACTGCTGTTTTTTATTTTTTGATGAAGATGTTTACGTACCGCAGGGCGTTTCCACGGTTTTGGATCCGGCTTACACGCATATTTTTCATTCCTTTGGTAGTTGCCGCGAGTATCCATCCGTACTGGATTTTACCGACAGTTATTCAGTTGCAAAGTATATCCCAGATAGGAGAACAATTTACAAACAGCGGCATGCTACGATTTTTGAGTGTTGCTGATTTTTCCCATGCCATTTCTTTATTGCATCCGAACTGGCCGGAAAATCTGTTCGGAAAAGTATATTTTTTGCACCCGGAATTCCTTGTATTGCCGATCGTGGCTTTTTCTTCGCTGCTTTTTATTGATAAGACACATAGGACAAATACGATGAATAAGACAAAAATATTTTTTTTTGCTCTTCTTGCGTTATTCGGAGCTTTTTTTGCAAAAGGTGTTCAGGAGCCGTTTGGAGGACTCTATTTGTGGCTTTTTACCCACGTACCCGGATTTGTTATGTTTCGGGATCCGACAAAATTTTATCTCCTTATTGCCTTATCTTTTTCCGTTCTTATTCCATATTCACTGACCAAGATCTATGACGTTGTTTATTCTCGATGTCAAACATCTAAAACGTATTATTCCAAACGGATAGGTACTATCGTAACAGTAATTCTTTATACGTCTTTTTTTATTTTTTGGTCGGGGACTATGCGTCAGATTTTTGTTGGAGGTTTATCAGGTAATTTCAAACCTCAGCAGGTTCCCAATGAATATGTACGACTTAAAAATATGCTCGTATCCGACGCTCAATCATCAAGGACGCTTTGGCTTCCAACCATGGAAAAGTTTGCATACTATTCGACGCTTCATCCCTATGTTACAAAAGATACGATATTTCCCGGTTTGTCGGATACCAACTTACTGGATTTTGTTTCCAGTCAATCATTCTACGATGCATTGTCTGATTATGGTGTCAGATATGTCATCGTGCCGATAGATACGGAGAAGCGGATATTTCTGTCTGATTACACATTTGACCCATTAATACGCGAAAGACTCATATCTGCCTTGTCCCAGACACGATTACAAAAAATCCCTGAATATTCTGACATCGCTGTATTTGAAAATCCGTTTTTTATGTTTCACCTGGAGATACCTTCGTATGTTGGGCAACAAGAATACTGGTCAAAGATCGGAGTCATCCTCAGTATTGCCTGTGGAATAATCTGCATGATATTCCTTTTTTTTAATAGGGAAAACTATGGTAAGTAATGTATTTTTAATATCTCTCTTTGCTCTTTACTCCCTCGTAACATATTGGCTAGGATTTTGTATTATTCAGAAGTTGATGAAAGATTCTCCGATAGTGTTTCGATTCACAGCGGCATATCTTATCGGAGTCGGAGTCAGTATTCCCCTTACATATCTTTTCTCATGCCTGTTATCCGTATGGTCGAGCGAGCCTATCCTTTGGGGAACAATCGCGACACTCATGCTGTGCTTTATATTATTAATTTTTTTCAAAAAGATTCCTGTTTTCCCACAATCGATATCCGGAAAAAATCTATCACTATCTGATATATTCCTTGTCATTTTTAGCTTCGCGTTTAGTTTTTGGATGATGGGAAAATCGTTCCGGGGTAGTCCGGACGGACAATTGTTTGTGGCCGGCAATGCGGTTTTTGATTTTGGACACATGGTGGGAATTATCCGTTCCATATCCTGGGGCAGTAATATTCCCATTATGTCTCCGTTTTTTGCCGGAGAACCGTTTCTGTACCACTTTTTCTTTCCGTTCTGGATAGCTCTTTGGGAGTATTTCGGAATTCCTATAGTACCAGCAGTCACTATCCCGAGCTCTTTTTCATTTGCCTCGCTTCTTATCATGATTTACTACGTTGCGCAGATGATAGGCAAAAGGGGGAAGCTTGTCGGATGGCTTGCAGTCTTTTTGACTTTAACCCATAGCACTCTCACGTTCTGGCATCTGCTTTTTCGGAAAGGGATTTCTTTGCAGTTTTTACAGGATATATGGCGTCTGCCTTCGTATCCATTTGCAGGGCCGTTTGACGGATCCGTCATTTCCATTTTTACGACCCTTAATCCGTATGTCAACCAGCGGCATCTTGCATATGCTGCAGCGTGCGGGATACTCCTCATTGTGCTTGTTGGCCGGCTCACAGAGGAAAAACGGCTGAATGTGAAAACAGGCGCTTTGGTTGGCAGCATAGCAGGATTGTTGTTTTTCTGGAATATTACTGTGAGTCTTTTGACAGGACTGTATATCATTATGTTATTTTTACTGAAAAAAACTCCAAAAACTATAGGCGTGTTTGTTCTTTGCAGTATCGGAGTGATAACCGTCTATTTTCTTCCGTTTTTCCCGCATTGGAATACCGTACTACGTTTTTTGGAGCTTTTCTACAAAAGCAGGATACTCATTTCACCAGCGGAGTCTTATCAATGGTCATGGATTCGGTATTTCTGGGAAAATCTGGGGATTCTGCCCATTGTCGCATTATTTGGATTTTTCATCCTGCCGAAAAAATTCCGATACTTTTTTTTGCCGTCAATCGGGATGGTGCTTATTCTTTGTTTTTTCGCAGTTTTTCAAAAAACAGGCTTTGATCAGAAATTTTTCTCATTTTCCATCATCTGGATAAACATACTTGCGGCAATCGCCCTTGCTGGATTGTGGAAAAAAGGCTGGCTGCTGCGGATCATGATGGTGGTACTCATCTGTATTCTTACCGTATCGGGAGCAGCGGACCTTATGGTGATAAAGAATGATTTTGCATTCCCTTTGGTTTCCAAGGATCTTATTCCTGTGCTGTTCTGGGTTAAAAACAACACTCCGAAAGATGCCGTCTTTGTATCGTATGCGGATATCATTGATCCGGTCGCTTTAGCGGGACGGAAAAACTACTACGGATTTTTCGGAAACGCCGGATCAACTGACCGTTCACTTGCCGTAAAGGATGTGTATGCAGGGGATGTGAAAACAGCGCGCATATTAGGCGTATCGTATATTTTAGCACCGAAAGGAAAAAAAAGCGACTTCCCGTATGCCGTGGATGCACTGTATTTCCAGGAGCATGCAATGAACGTGTATGAGGACGGAAACTTCGTCATTTACAGTGTGGTAAAATAAATAGTATGAAAAGCCCGAAGCATAAAGTCAGCGTCGTGACCGGGGGGGCCGGATTTATCGGATCACACCTTTGCGATAGCCTGATAGCGCTAGGTCATCAGGTTTTTGCATTGGATAATCTCCTTACCGGAAGTGAATCGAATATTGAACACCTTGCGTCTCATCCGCTATTTACCTTCGTACGGTACGATGTAACCCATGAGATGCCTATTATGCCCGATGTTCATTATGTTTTTCACCTGGCATCTCCAGCGTCAGTACCGGATTATCAAAAGTATAGTGAGGAAACGGCATTGGTTAATTCTGTCGGAACAAGAAATCTTCTGAAGTTCACACGGGCATACAGGGCACAATTCCTTTATGCGTCAACGTCCGAAGTATACGGAAGCCCCCTGGAGCATCCGCAGAAGGAAACGTATTGGGGCAACGTGAACCCGAACGGCGTCCGCTCCTGTTATGACGAGTCCAAGCGGTTCGGCGAGATGATGACCATGCTGTATGTCAGAAAATACGGACTGGACGCACGGATTGTCCGCATTTTCAATACCTACGGACCAAGGATGCGCAAAGACGACGGCCGGGTTGTTTCCAATCTCATCAACCAAGCTCTTTCAAGTTTGGCAATGACCGTCTACGGAGGCGGATCGCAGACCCGGTCTTTTTGTTACGTTTCCGATCTGGTTGACGGAATTCTACGGGCTATGCTTTCTCCGAAGACAAACGGAGAAGTCATAAATCTCGGAAATCCGGAAGAGTATACAATGATTGAATTGGCCAAAAAAATACAGGCAATGACAAAAACAACATCAGAGATTGTATTTAACCCGCTTCCTGAAGATGATCCGGATAGACGGAAACCGGATATCTCGAAAGCAAAAACACTTTTAGGATGGAAACCGACCGTCAGCGTGAATGACGGCCTAAAGAAAACCATTGAATATTACAGAAATAGTTGATGGTCAATAGTTCATAGTGTAAGTATTCGGTCTTTTCTGGTGGAGTTGTCATTGCGATCCCGCCTTGGGCGGGAGAAGCAATCTCTATAATAAAGATCGCCGCGCCCTTTCAGGACTCGCGATGACAGATTGTGTAAGTCATGAAGTATTAAGTATGAAAATACAAGACTTAATGTTTATTAGTGTAGTACTTGCATTATTGGTTATTCAGAAGAGTAAATGGTTTTTATATATGGGACTGGCCTGTTTTGCATTGGCAATTCCGTTGTTTGCAAAGTGGATTTTTTTCACAGGAGAGCGGCTGACGTGGTACGGGGCTGGATTCTTGCTTATAGCAGTAATAATCCAAGTTTTTCAAGTTCATAAAGTTGAAAGTTCATAATGAATAATTACTAAAAAACTTTATAACTTTATAACTTTTTAACTCATATGAATATCTTAATCACCGGAGGAGCAGGATATATAGGGTCAATAACGAATTGGTTCCTGAAATCCAAAGGACATACGACTGTTGTTTTTGATAATTTAGAAAACGGTCACAAAGAGGCTGTGGGAGATACACAGCTTATTGTCGGAGACCTTCGGAACAAAGAAGATATCAGAAAAGTTTTTTCCGACGGCCGATTTGATGCAGTCATCCATTTTGCTGCGCTTGCCCTCGCAGGCGAATCCATGGAAAAGCCGTATGAGTATTTCTACAATAATATTACCGGAGGACTGAATCTGCTGGAAGCAATGCGGGAAACAACCTGTAAAACAATTATTTTTTCTTCAACGTGCGCGGTGTACGGATTTCCAAAAAACCTTCCGGTAGCAGAAGAGTCGCCCATCGCTCCGGCATCCGTCTACGGAGCGTCAAAACGCAATTTTGAGGAGATTTTACACTGGTACGATACAATTTACTCGATAAAACACGCGAATCTCCGGTATTTTAATGCATGCGGAGCTCTTCCTGACGGATCATTAGGAGAAGATCATAAACCGGAAACACATATTATTCCCGTTGCACTGTCAAAGGCAGTATCCGGAGAATCCTTTCCGCTGTTTGGAAAGGACTACCAGACGCAGGATGGCACGTGTATCCGCGATTATATCCACGTTTTAGACTTGGCTGACGCCCACCTGAAGGCTGTTGAATATTTGCAAGGTAAAGATACAACCGTATCTATTAACTTAGGTGTGGGAAGAGGATATTCCAACATGGAGGTGCTTCATGCAGTTGAAGAAGTGACAGGAAAAAAACTGAAAACAGTTGACAAGCCGAGGCGATGGGGAGATCCGGATGCTATATATGCCGAT
Organism: Patescibacteria group bacterium; assembly: GCA_003545435.1. Taxonomy (GTDB): domain Bacteria; phylum Patescibacteriota; class Microgenomatia; order UBA10105; family UBA927; genus UBA10108. The sequence continues at coordinate 21,517 of DPYI01000002.1, forward strand.
AACACACAAGCCAAAGAACTGCTTGGTTGGGAGCCGCAATTTACGGACATTACTTCCATCATCCAAACTGCATGGAAATGGCATGAGAAACACCCGTTGGGATATAAGAGTTAAGAAGAATGGGTTATGTGTTTAGAGCGGAAGAATACCCCGGATAAATAACAGAGAGCCTAGAAGGATCAATGTGCAATAGTTTTTCCGCGTCTCGTTTTGTTGCCTCTGAATCACATAAGAAGTGCTGACATTCCCGTTTTGCCCATTTCAAACGATGATTTTGAACTGAAATGATTGTTTTATCAAAACTTTCAGGATAATGAAGAAAACTTACGTCATGAATTGTCGTTATCCCTCTTACTCCTTTTCCTAGAGGCGGCTGCGTCCAATCACTGCTCCAAAAGACGTCTAAGGGGCCGGTAAACCAGGGTATTGGTATGATATGAAGAATATTCCATAACCAATCAAGTATGGTTGGAGGAAGGGAGATGATAACTGTTTTGACAGAGGGATTACTATTTTTTACCTCATCGCAAAAAGTTTCTAATTTATTTCTCTGCCGAAGGGAAGATCCAAAAAGAACATACGTATTGTTTGTATCTAATTGTATAATCTGTTTCACCATTTCTCGGACATATCTTCCGACCCCCGTCCCTTCGTAAACCACCTGGCTGATATCAATGCCGACATTCATAGGTTATTCCTTATTATACATACACTTTATACTTCACACATAATACCGTATACTTACAGCGATGATTATCGCAATTGACGGGTATGAGGCAAATGTCGATAAGCGCGTTGGAATCGGCAGGTATGCGTATGAAATACTGCGACATATATATCTCATAAGACAGAATACGGCGGGTAATAAAGAGAGTATCCAATTCCGTATATACCTTCCGGATAAGCCAAAACTGGATATGCCTAAGGAAACGTACTGGTGGCAGTACCGGGTAGTCTGGCCAGGGCGCTTCTTTACCGTTCTGGGGCTTCCTTTACGGCTTATGATAGACCGGCCGCAGGCAGATGTCGTATTTTCGCCGACCCATTATATTCCCCGGTTCACGGCTATTCCCAGATTGATGTCGATAATGGATCTTTCATACCTAACCTACCCGCACCTGTTTCGAAAGAAGGATTTCCACCAATTGCTCCATTGGACAGCCTATTCCGTCGTTCATGCAACCGGTATTTTCACGATCAGCGAGTTTAGCAAACATGCTATAATTGAGGCATACCATGTTCCTGCGGATCGGGTTGTCGTGACCCACCCCGGTTTTTCTATGGACACAAAAACTATCAGGAAAGAAATCCAGAAGAAATACAAACTCACTTCGCCCTACATTCTCTCGGTGGGAACGATTCAGCCTCGAAAAAATTACGCAATGCTCATAGAAGCCTTTGCAAAATATATAAAAATCCTTGGCGATAAGGAAACGGATTTGGTCGTTGTCGGGAAAAAGGGGTGGTTATATGAGCCGATTCTCCAGGCGCCGAAGAAATACGGTGTTTCTGATCGGGTGAAATTCCTTTCATTTGTTCCGGATGGTGATTTACCCTCTCTGTATGCAGGCGCCCAGTGTTTTTGTCTTCCCAGCCTGTATGAGGGCTTTGGGCTGCCTGTTCTGGAGGCTATGGCTGTCGGGTGTCCGGTAGTGGTGAGTAACTCCTCCAGCCTGCCTGAAATAGCCGGAAAAGCCGGTATTTACGTAGACCCGCAGGATGCAGACTCCATTGCGAAAGGATTGGATAAAGCCATACAAGAAAAAGATACTGCGGAAGGAAAAAAGAGGATTGCAGTGGGGATTGAGCAGATGAAAAAGTTTACGTGGGAGAACGCAGCCAGAGAAACGCTGAAAGTCTTAATGGAAGCGGGAGGGGAAAGGGGAATGCAGTATGCGTGCAATAATTGATTTTTGGGTATTTTTGGCAACGTTAACCGGACTAATTCCGAGCCACACAATACGGTTATTTTTTTACCGTTATTTTTTCCGCGTGAAGATCGGAAAAGACAGCACTATCCATTGGCTGGCTCGATTTAATCAGCCGTCCGGAATTTCTATCGGACATAATACCGTCATTGGCAATGACGCGTTTCTTGACGGACGGGTAAAAAGGGAGTGGAAGGGGAGGAGGCCAAACGCGCTAACCTATCTTCAGGAATTTTTCTCTCCCCGCGAGCACCCGTTAACAATCGGAAACAACGTGTCGATTGCAGGAGAAGTGCGGATTTTCACTATGCAACACGATATTGATGATCCTGATTTTAAGGAAGTAAGCAGCCCGGTTATTATAGAGGATTATGTCGTCATCGGAACCAGAGTGACAATTCTTCCGGGTGTCACAATCGGAAAAGGCGCGGTGGCGGCCAGCGGAGCAGTCGTGACGCACGATATAGCGCCTTTCACTGTAGTTGGCGGGATCCCGGCAGTGTTTATCCGCAACAGAGCAAAAAATCTTCGGTATACGCTTAAATTTGCGCGGTTATTTCAATGAGCTGTACGTCTCCCATGGATCTATCAATTATTATTACCAGCCGTAATACACGAGAACTGCTATCACGCTGCGTATCACGTGTGTATCAAACTCTCAAAAACGCTGATTTTTCCTTTGAAATTATCGTTGCGGACAATGCATCAACAGACGGATCTCGGAGTATGCTTCAGAAGAAATTCAATACCGTTGTTCTTATTGCAAACAAAACAAATGTCGGTTTCGGAAAAGCAAATAATCAGGGGATTCGAAAAAGCAAAGGAGAATATATAGTACTGCTTAATTCCGATACGGAAGTCCTGCCACATGCAGTCCAGAAATTATTGTCTTTTTCCCGATCTCACAGGAACTGCTTTGTCGGACCAAAACTGGTAAATCCAGATGGTTCAGCGCAAACATCCTGCGGACCATTTTTCACAATACCGGTTATTTTTGCAATTCTTTTTTTGAAAGGAGACATCTTCGGGGTAACCCGCTGGTCCCCCAACTCTACGAAAAAAGTTGATTGGGTGTCCGGAGCCTGTTTGATAGCTCCCAAAAAAGTTTTTCTGGACGGACTCCTGTTTGATGAAGACATATTTATGTATATGGACGAGATAGACCTTCTCTATAGAGCAAGAAAAAAAGGATATGCAGCATACTTTTATCCGGAATCAACCGTAGTTCATCTGGGAAGCGGAAGCTCGATTGATAAACGGAAGGGGCCGATTCTGAATATATTCAGAGGATTTCAGTTGTTTTATAGGAAACACTTCCCCGGTTGGCGTCTATTGGTCCTGAGAGGTATGCTACAATGCAAAGCATTCCTTGGCATTTTCATCGGATATATGACCGGAAACAGAGAGTTACAAACTACGTATGAAGAAGCTAGCAGATTGGTTCACTAATACCGGATTATATAGTATCGCGCTTTTTCTTCTTGCGTTCATTCCGCTGTACCCGAAATTACCCTTGATCGATGTTGTCCAGACATGGGCATACATCCGGCTGGAGGATTTTTTTATTGCCATATCCTGTATTATTTTTATTTGGATAAAAATCAGGGAACGGAAATTTCCCCAAACACCCCTGAATGTTCCCATCATCACCTATTTTATCATTGTCGGAATTTCTCTTATTCATGCGCTTTTGTTCATATTTCCGCGGTTTCCGACGCAGCTATTCGGGCATTTAGCGGTATTACACTACCTTCGGCGCGTCGAATATATTTTTTGCTTTTTCCTTGCTTTTGAAGCATTTCGAAGGAAACCCAAACTTGGAGGGGTCATAACCGTTTTGTCTCTCACTTTTTTAGGCGTGATTCTGTACGGATTCGGTCAGAAATTTTTCGGATTTCCTGCATTTTTGACCATGAATGAAGAGTTTGCCAAAGGAATTCCTCTTCGCCTGCCCTCAACAGCACGTATTCCCTCCACGTTCGGCGGACATTACGACCTGGGAGCGTTTCTTGTTTTTATGATTCCCATCATGGGGAGTATGATTTTTGCAGTAAAGAAGTGGTTTTTGAAAATTCTGTATTTCATTCTCGCTTTAGGCGGGCTGATTATTCTTCTTTTTACAGCTTCCCGCATATCATTCGGCGTGTATCTGGTCGCAATGTCTCTCATGCTTGTATGGCAAAAGAAGGTACTTCTCATCATTCCGGTCATTGCGTTTAGCATTTTTGTATTGATGTATACCAGTGGCGCGTCAGAGCGGTTTTATAAAACATTCAGGGTCAGCAATGTCGTTATTGATCTTTCTACCGGAAAACCTATAGGGACGCTGGATAAACTTGAAGGAACAAGCGCAACATTGGAAAGAAGTGAATCGCCCGATGAGGAAACCCTCCCAAAGGGAAGCGAATTTATAAATATTCCTGGTTACGCAGTTCCCGCGTACACCGGTCCTGCGTCCTCTGAAGCGTCAGGGTCAACCCAACCGGAAACGGAAGTTCGGAATGTAGCATATCTGACGACAGAAGGGTTAAAAAAAGGAACCGGAGAGGTAGCGACGATCTCCGGAAGTTTCCTCATACAAAAAGCTCTGGTCTATGACATATCCATAACAACGAGACTTCAGGCACAGTGGCCTCGGGCGATCGCTGCATTTAAACGGAATATTCTTTTGGGAAGCGGGTTATCATCTCTCTCTCTGGCAGCTGACGGTGATTATCACAGGATGCTCGGAGAAACGGGTCTTTTGGGCGCAGTAGCATTCCTTGGAATTATCATAAGCGCATTCGTTGTTTTCTTGCAGTTGAAAGATAAAGCAGACGCAATGACCCGGTCGCTGAGTATTGGTGTATTTGCAGGTTTGAGCGGGCTTTTGTGTAACGCGGTCTTAATAGACGTATTTGAGGCTTCCAAGGTGGCATTTTCTTTCTTTCTTATATTGGGATTTACGATTTCCGCCCTGGTTTTTAAAAATACCGTCAAGATTCAGTACTTCCTGCTTCTTAAAAAAATATTTACCCATCCAATTGCGTATATAGCATATCTTATTATCGCTGTTTTTCTTATTTGGGGAGGGGCATTGTCTGTGTATTTCTTGGGGGATGATTTTACCTGGACCAGATGGGCAGCGCAAAGTTCCATTCCGGATATTATCAGATACTTTACTCATGCAGAGGGTTTCTTTTACCGCCCCCTTCCTAAATTATGGTATTTCCTTTTATTTTCCGTGTTTTGGCTCAAACCCTTTCCCTACCATTTAGTATCGCTTGTTTTGGCAGCAGGCATTACATCCTTTTTGTATATATTCCTCAAGGAAAAAGGGATTCCTTGGGTTATCGCGTGGGGAACAGCATTTGTTTTTGCGACTCTTTCGATCCACCATGAAAATATTTTTTGGATATCCGGTCACAGCAGTCTTTTGGCGTCCATTTTTCTGATAGGAAGCCTGGTCATGTTCCAGCGTATTTGGAAAGGGGTGAGCAGAATACCGCTTCTGACCTTAGGCGTGGGTGTCGTATTCTTATTTTGTTCAATGCTTTCCTATGACGGCATGCTGGTGGTGCCTCTTATTATCTTTATGGTGTCCGTATTCGTATATAAAAGGGGAGTAAAGACATGGCCGATTCTCCTTCTTATTCCTCTCTATTGGATCATCAGAACGTATGCAGGTGCGCTTCCCCCCTCGGGAGATTACGGGTATAAGTGGACGACTTTTTTGGTCAACGCGATCGGCAACGGTATCGGGTACATCGGAGGAATATTCATAGGACCCATGGCTCTTGAATACATTTCTTCAGTGCGGCTGACATTAAAACAATACCTTCCTCACGTCACTGTCATTTCCGTATGCGTCTTATCCGGTTGTTTGATGTGGGGATACCGCATGCGGAAACATCTCGCCCTTTATACGGAAGTTATTGTTTTTTTCCTCTGCTGGGTAATCAGCAGCATTGCATATCTTGGTCTAGGAAATGCGTCAGAACGGTATGCACTCATTCCCTCGATTTTCTTTGTTATTGCGCTTTGTCTATTATATTCCCAGGTATGGAAAAAATTTCATAGTATTTTGTATACTGTACCCTTCACGTTTGTTGTTCTGGGAATCGCATGGTGGAACATAGGACAGGTACAGCGACTGGAAGGTGATTGGAAAAAAGCAAGCGACATAGCCCAAACATCGCTTCTTGCCATAAAACGCGAAGTGTACCCGCCAAAAGATGATTTGACGTTTTTCTTTATCAATCCGCCGATCCGGTACGGCCGGGCGTGGATATTCCCGATCGGACTGAACGATGCCCTATGGCATATGTTCCGCGATAATCTCTATGCAGTCAACATTGTCCCGTCCATCAAAGCTGCGTATGATTTCCCGACTTACAAAGGGACACGGTATGTGTATGTATTTGAAGAGTATGAACTAAAAAAAGGATTTATGAAAGTCAGTGAAATTCCGAAATGAAACACAACACCCGATATTTTACAACATTTCTGTTTTTAATCATTACCGTCATAAGCATTGCCGTACGGCTTTGGAAAATTGATCAGCCGATTGCTGACTGGCATAGTTTCCGTCAGGCAGATACGGCATCTGTGGCCCGTATATTTACTGCAAGAGGCATTGATCTTCTGCACCCCCGGTATCATGATCTGTCTAACATCCAGTCCGGTAAGGATAATCCTCAGGGGTGGCGCATGGTGGAGTTCCCTCTCTACCAGGGCATAGCAGCACGTGTATATACGATAATTCCCTTTGTATCTATAGAAATCTATCTTAGGCTTATTACCATCCTATGCTCAACACTTACGGGATTATTGTTGGGAATTATGGTCATCCGAAGAACGACAGTATTTACCGGGCTTATGACGTTTTTGGCATACGCAATACTCCCATACGGCATTTTTTACGGAAGGGCAGTGCTCCCGGATCCGTTTATGGTATTTTTGAGCATTTTGAGCGTGTTTCTTCTTGATACGAAAGGTCAAGATATATCGTGGATGACAACAGTGATAAGCGGAGTTATTGCAGCCCTGGCATTATTAGTCAAACCTCAGGCGGCATTTCTTTTACTTCCGGTTTTAGCACTTTTTTCCATCCGTCCCATCACAGGTAACAAAATTTTAAAATTTTTATTATGGGGATCGATCAGTGTCATTCCCTTTATCCTTTGGCGCATATGGATACAACAGTATCCTGAAGGAATACCGGTGTTTGACTGGCTTCTGAATCAGAACGGAATTCGTTTCAAAGGCGCATGGTTTTTTTGGCTATTTGCCGACCGGATCGGGAGGCTCATCCTTGGGTATTGGGGGCTTATACTATTTGGATTAGGATTGGTTGTTGTAAACAAAAAAGAAGGAATGTTCTTCCTTCTCATCTTAATAGGATCACTTCTCTATCTAGTCGTTATTGCCGGAGGAAACGTCCAGCACGATTATTATCAGATACTTCTTCTTCCCGTTATATCCATATATACCAGCATAGGATTTGCATATCTTTGGAATCAGAAAGAGAAAGAACGAAGCAGAATCGGAAGCAGATGTCTTGCTATCATCTCCGTTTTATTTCTTCTTTCATTTTCCTGGTATACCGTCAGAACGTATTATTGGATTAACCGTCCGGAGATTATCGAAGCGGGCGTTGCTGCGGATAAACTTTTGCCGGTGGATGCTAAGGTGATTGCTGCCTATAACGGCGATACGACATTTCTCTATCAGACAAAAAGGACAGGATGGCCTTTAAATTTTGATATTGATAAGAAAATTTCCATGGGAGCTACGCACTACATAACCGTATCGCCAACCGATGCGGATCTGGAGACAAAGGAGTTAGCCCAAAAATATACGGTGTTAGTGCGTAACGATAAATACGCGATTATTGATTTAACGAGAAAAAAGTAGGGAGTATGTAGTTTATAGTTCATAGATCTAAAATGCTGTACGAGCGATTTCTATAAACTACGAACGATTAACTATGAACGTCTTATTTATATCTGCAGTACTACCGTATCCACTTCACTCCGGCGGGCAGGTCCGTCTGTATAACCTCCTGAAACTCCTATCCCGTAAGCATGACATAACACTTTTTTCCTTTATCCGAAACGAAAACGAACGGCAGTATGTGAAAGAGCTGTCGTTTATCAAAAAAATAAAGCTTTTTTACAGAGGGCGGGCATGGCAGCCGAAATACATCCTCCGGAGTCTCACAAGCCCGCTTCCATTGCTTCTGTCTTCCTATGAAAATCAGGAAATGAAAGAAGATATCAGACAGGAATTAGAGAACAATCACTATAGCCTTATTCATTGTGAGCCGTTTTATGTCTGTCCGTCATTGCCGGAAGATCTTCCGTGTCCGATGGTTATTGCGGAACACAACATTGAATATGAGATATATGAGTCGTATGTCCAACAATTTCCTATTTCATTTTTCCGACCATTTTTACATACGGATGTAACGAAGATTAAAAAACAAGAAAAAGCGGTTTGGGGAAAAGCGCATACCATAATTGCCGTATCAGGGCATGATGCATCGGTCATCAGGTCATCCGTTGGTGAAAAAGGGGTTACTGTTATCCCAAACGGCGTTGACACCACATATTTTTCGTATGAAAAAAAATTATTCAACAAAAAAAATCCGAGATTTCTTTTTGTGGGAAATTTTCTCTGGATACCGAATGTAAAGGCGGTTCAGCGGCTGATAAGAGCAATTTGGCCAAAAGTTATCAGGGGGATGCCCCGCGGACATCTTACGATCGTCGGAAAACATCTTTCTTTACAATTGCAGGAAAAAGCCAGGGAATTGCATATTGAGTATAAGGAGTATGGAGGGGATATCCGGGATGCGTACAAATCGTCTGATATTCTTCTGGCTCCTATGACCATATCCGGAGGTACGAAATTTAAAATACTTGAGGCAATGGCGTCGGGGTGTTTGGTCATAACGACAAAAGATGGCATGGAGGGAATCGACGCGGAAAAAGATACGCACGTTCTTGAGGCAGAGACGGCATCAGATTATCTTAGTCGCATTCAGTCCGTATTGGGGAATCCTAAAAAATTTCAGACCATGACCCAAAAAGCCAGATCGCTTATCGAATCGCAGTATGACTGGAAATTGAGCGCAGAAAAGCAAGCCGAAGTCTGGGAGCATACAAAATGAAAGAACGTATTGATGTATCGATTATTATCCTCACGTATAACACACGTACATTAACACTGCAGTGCCTTCAGTCATTATCCGAAACGGCATGGGGAGATGTAACGAAAGAAATCATTGTCGTTGATAATGCCTCAAACGATGCAACAGTTGATAGTATTAATAAATTATATTCTGATGTTATTCTGGTGAGAAATTCTAAAAATCTCGGATTTGCTAAGGCAAATAATATCGGTATTCGAAGAGCCAAAGGCAGGTATATTCTGCTTCTGAATTCCGATACGGAAGTGGAAAAAGATTCAATTCCGGCCATGATTGCATTTATGGACTCGCATCCGAAAGCAGGAGTTTCTACCCCTAGGGTACTTTTATCAGACGGAACGTTGGATCCGGCCTGTCATCGGGGATTCCCCAACCCTTGGGCAGCATTTACCTATATGAGCGGACTGGAACGCCTTTTTCCAAAAAGCCGGCTCTTTAGTCAATACCATTTGGGATATAAAACCATGACTCTTGCCCACACCATTGATGTCCCAAGCGGAGCATTTTTTCTGGTGCGAAGAGTTGTGATTGACCAAGTCGGCATGTTGGATGAGGATTATTTCATGTACGGAGAGGATATAGATTGGGCATATAGGATAAAAGAGAAAGGATGGGAGATCTGGTTTAATCC
>DPYI01000071.1 GCA_003545435.1 Patescibacteria group bacterium
AAAAAACATATGATCACATTTCGCATTTCTATCCGGGAAGGTTATTCCGATTTTCCCCGACAGATGAAGAGCTTCGATTGGGGATAGCGTACTGCAAAGGAGGATTAGAATTTTTTTTCAGTGCGTGGCAGACCAATCCATCATCAATAACAATCCAATTCAATGAACATCTCTATATTCTGAAAAGAGTGTGCAAGGCAAAGGAGGCGAATTCTTATTTTAGTGGTTTAAAAAAATTATATACGGATTTACGTCTTCACCCCGGTGATGATGTGCTGTTTACATGCGTAGATATCACTACTTTTACATTTTCCGTATCATGCGATCGCTTGGAAAAACGAGATGCATTGAAAATTTCAATAAAAAATAGGCTTCTTGCTGATATGGTTGAAGATATCCTAAAGCATTCGTATTCACACGCAGAACTTGAGATGTTCCTTGTCAGACGATACCTGTTTACCTATCCGTTTGATCAACCTACTCCTCCTGATTCATTATATAAAGCAATAGTAAAAGATCCACGATTTATATTTACTCCGCGCGACCGCATATCTCTCCAGGACGGGAGAGTCATTACTGGCGATATAGAAAACATGATAGGATTAAAAAAATATTTCTTCCATACGGCAGATGGACGAGATATTCTGGTATCCATTCAAACGGATGAAGAATTTGGCGGGAAATACGGATGGTGTACTGAATGTTGGGGGCGAATGGTATGGGAGAAAAATATAGGCTGGCGTCATGCGAATGATGAATGTGAAATTGAGGAAGTTCCTAAAGAGTTTTGGAATTTTACGGAATTACACACCCATATCCATTAAATATGATATCGCAGCTGTCGGGAGCACATTTGAGTAGATTTTGAGAAATCTTTTATATGAATACAAAACATGTATTATTCGTTGACGAATCCGGTAAACCGGATTTTGATGATCACGTGTATCGTCACTTTTTGTTGGTAGGCGTCATTATTCCTGAATCTGAAATTGGAACGGTGTCAGGATATTTTTCATATATCAAACGAAAGTTTAATATGCCATTAGAAAGTCCTTTTCATACATATCAGCTTCTTGAAGAACCTAACACTAAACTTCCAACACTCCAAGCAAAATCTTTTGTTAAATCTATGTCTGAGTTTATAGAAACATGTCCATTCCAAATTATTCCTGTCCACACAGATAAAATTATATTTCAAAGAAAGTATAGAATAGAATTGGCCAAAACAATTAAAATTAGGTTCAACAACAAAGGTATCCTGTATTATTTTTCGTCTTATAAATTATTTCAATTATTTATTGATAGTCTTCGTAAATCAAAAATATGCGGTAGTGTCTGCGCTGATTCCCGATATAACCAAGACCGGGACTTATTAGATGCTTTTTTGAAAATTCGTGACAGGCAGTTTAAAAGAGGCATGTTAAACCCTTATGCGGATCATGCTAAAAAATTACTAACTTCAATTACTTTTGCCAACAAATTTACGCTTAATAGCGGATTGGAGTTGACTGATTTTATATCCTTTATCATATTTGCGAAAATTCAACGAAATCTATCGAAATTTGAGAACCTGGATTTGAAAGTAGCATTACGAGCAATTGAAATGAAATTTATCAGTAAAAGAAAAATGTACGGTATAAGCGAGAAGTTAATAGACCAGTTTATTCAATAAAAAAATGAAGTTCGCACAGAAAACAATTATTGTTTCCTCTGCGAACTCCACCATTTGGTGAAGCATCGCTTATAAAGAGTATAGCATATCTTGTCAATATATCAAAAATATGAAAATCGGAATTGATGCACGGCTTATCAATGAAACCGGAGTCGGAAGGTATATCCGGAATCTCATCGGACAGTTGAAGGTTTTGGATGTAAGCAACAATTACGTTGTGTATCTTCCGAAAATATTATATGACGATTTTCAATTGCCGAATATGCGTTGGGAGAAACGACTCGCAACCGTAAGGTGGCATACGGCTCAAGAGCAATTCGTTATGCCGCTTTTGTTTCTCAAAGACAACCTTGATCTTCTCCATGTACCGTATTTCAATGTGCCGATTTTGTACCCGAAAAAATATATCGTCACCATCCACGATTTGACAATTCTTCATTTTATGACCGGAAAAGCAACCACGCTTCCGTATCCTTTTTACGCACTCAGAAAATTCGGGTATCGCCTCATACTCGAATTGGGAGTTCGGAAAGCAATAGGAATACTTGTTCCTTCCCACACAACAAAACAGGAAATCATTGATCATTTTCAAATTCCGGAAAAGAAAATTCATGTAACGTATGAGGGGGTGGATGAATCAATGAGAAAATGGAAAATGGAAAATGGAAAATGGAAAGCAATAAAGAGTCCGTACTTTTTATACGTCGGGAATGCGTATCCGCATAAAAATCTTGAAATGCTCATTCTGGCATTTGCGGATTTTGTTCAGAAAAGAAGCGACGGAAGCGCATACCGCCTTGTTTTGGTGGGAAAAGAAGATTTTTTCTACAAGCGGCTAAAAACATTCGTACATAATCATGATCTGCACACATCCGTACTTTTTTTGGGGGCAGCAGAGGATGAAACGCTTCACACGCTGTATAGAAATGCACGCGCTCTCGTATTCCCGTCACAGATGGAAGGTTTTGGGTTGCCTGCCCTTGAAGCGCTCTTTCTGGGAACGCCGGTCATGTGTTCGGATATCCCGATTTTTCGGGAAATACTACAAAATCTGCCTGTCTATATCAATCCCAATGACAAACAGGATATGGTTCACGGCTTTTCCGTTATTGCCCGTTCAAAAGATAAAGACATGGCCGGAAAAAGAAATGAAATTACTTCATTGTTGAAAAACTATTCATGGGAACAATTAGGGAGGGACACCATGGCTCTTTATAATCATGCAGGAAAACACCCCTCCAACGTATGAAAGTGGCACTCGTCTACGATAGGGTTAATAAGATAGGAGGCGCTGAACGGGTGCTCACCGCACTTCACACGCTATGGCCGGAAGCACCCCTTTTTACGTCTGTGTATGATCCGATACGTGCCCCCTGGGCACGCACATTTGACGTAAAGACAACATTCTTGCAGCATATTCCGTTTGCAAAAAGCCATCATGAATGGTTTGCGTGGCTGACTCCCTTTGCATTCGGATCGCTTTCATTGGACGGGTATGACGTGGTGATCTCCGTCACGTCTGCTGAGGCAAAAAGTATCATAACAAAACCGGAAACACTTCATATATGCTACTGCCTGACACCCACCCGGTATTTATGGAGCGGGGAGCGGACGTATACAGAAAATACCGGATTCGGAATATTCCATACCATAGCCAAAACGATGTTTTCGGTATTGTTGCCAGCTCTCAGGGATTGGGACCAAGTTGCAAGCCAAAGACCTGATCGGTTTATAGCAATCTCCAAAAGGGTTGAGGAAAGAATACGGAATTATTACAAAAGAACGGCAGATGAGGTGATATATCCTCCGGTTGATACGGATTTTTTTCGACCTTCAACAAGCGGGCATAAAGACGGTGATTACTATCTTTTCGTTTCCCGGCTTGTTCCCTATAAAAGGGCGGATATTGTCGTTGGTGCTTGTTCACACCTTCAGAAACGACTCATCGTTATTGGTAATGGATCTGAAAAAAGTACGCTTCGGACTATTGCCGGTCCGGCTGTGCAGTTTATCAACGACAATTTGACAGACAGAGCACTGGTTCGGTATTATCAAAATTGCCGTGCTTTTTTGTTTGCCGGCGATGAAGATTTCGGAATTGTCGCGGGAGAAGCGCAGGCTTCGGGAAAACCGGTGATAGCATACGCACAAAGCGGAGTTTCTGAAATTGTTACGGACGGGAAAACCGGATTATTATATGCTTCACAGTCAAAAAAAGGTTTAGAAGATGCGATTATTCGGTTTGAGAAGATGAAATTTTCTTCATCAGAATGCCGAAAAAACGCACTACGGTTCAGTAATCGCATATTTCAAAAGGCGATAAAAGGATTTGTTGAAAGGGAATTCCAGAAATTAGAGACAACACTATGACCAGGTAGTGATTCCGCACTACGATGCGAACCTACATTGGCAATACATAGTATAAGTATCATGACTTACGCAAATTATATTCATCCATCTTGTCATTGCGAGCCATTCTTATGGCGAAGCAATCTTTATAATAGAGATCACTTCGTCGCATCGGAATGCTCCTCGCGATGACAGATTGCGTAAGTTCTGAAGTATAATAGGAAGAAATAGAAAAATTAACGTACAGTCCGTTTTCGCATCGCATACAAACGATGCAGTGCGGAACTACTACCTGGTATGAAAGCTGTTATTTTTGCAGGAGGCGTTGGTACACGATTGTGGCCGTTATCAAGAAAACAATCTCCAAAGCAGTTTGAAAAAATTGTCGGAGATAAATCTACGCTTCAACTGGCTGCCGGGCGTCTGCAGCCTGATTTTGCCTGGGAAGATCTTTATATTTCAACCGGAAAAAAATATGCAGAGACAGTCTCCAATCAACTTCCGAAGCTTCCGCCCAACCACATCATCGGTGAGCCGGTCATGCGCGACGTCGGTCCGGCAGTAGGACTAATTACCGCTCTTCTTCACAAAGATACTCCAAATGAACCGATGGTCATCCTCTGGAGCGATCATTTAGTAAAAAAAGAAGACCTGTTCCGGAAAATTCTCCGGGTTGCCGGAGAGGTTGTCGCAGAAGAGCCGGAGAAAATTGTACTCGTATCCCAAAAAGCCAGGTTTCCCAGCGTCAATTTAGGATGGATTAGTTATGGGAAGCCTGCTTTTGAAAAAGAGAACGTGCCGTTTTATCATTTTGCTGATTTTCAATACAGACCCGATGAAGAAACAGCCAAACGGTATTTTTCAAGCGGTCACCATACATGGAACTTAGGGTATTTCGTGACAACCCCGAGATTTCTCCTATCACAATTTCGTACGTTTGCTCCGAATCTTTACAGCGGTTTGGTGCGGATTGCCGATGCGTGGCATACAGACCGGTATCAGGAGGTGCTTGAGGAAGTATACCCGACGCTTGAAAAAATTAATTTTGACCATGCAATTCTTGAAAAATTAAGCCCGAGCGATGCGTATGTGGTCTCTGAAAACATCGAATGGAGTGATGTGGGAGCGTGGGAAGCTCTGAAAGAAGCTCTTGTTGATTCTGATGACAAAAACGTCACACAGGGGGAGGTCATGCTTCAGGATACCGAAGATTCACTTGTGTATAATTACGGCAACCAATTGGTCGTTGCTATAGACTGTAAGGAACTGTTGGTTGTCAACACAGATGATGTTCTTCTGGTTTGCAGAAAAACATCCGTGCCGAAAGTAAAAAAACTCGTAGAAAATCTGTCGGGTACGAAACATGAGCATTTGACATAACTATTTATTATTTCTATGGCATACGACACTATAAAACGCGTCATTGATATTATAGGCGGTATCATACTAAGCATCATATTTTTTCCGGTATGCATGTGTACGGCAATTGCGATCAAACTAAACTCTCAGGGTCCGATTTTTGCAGATACGCCGCAAAGGGTAGGGAAAAACGGAAAATTATTTAAACTCTATAAATTCCGCTCCATGATCATGAATGCGCATAAAATGTTAAGGAAAGATCCTAAAATGGCACGGTTATATCAGCAATACCGGTTAAACAGCTATAAGCTTATGTATGATCCAAGAGTCACATCCGTGGGACATATTATACGAAAACATTCCATTGACGAAATCCCGCAGCTTCTGAATGTATTGAAAGGTGACATGAGCCTCGTGGGTCCGCGGCCGTACTATCAGGATGAGTTGAAGGAACAGCAAAAAAAATATCCGCACACAAAAAAACTGGTGAAAGTAGTACTGTCTGCCAAACCCGGCGTTACCGGTTTCTGGCAGGTTTCAGGAAGAAGCGAAGTGAATTTTGACAAAAGGATTCAGATGGATGCCGATTATGTAACCAAACGGTCGCTTTTGTTTGATATACTGATCCTTCTGAAAAGCCCATGGGCGATGATTTCCGGCAAAGGAGCGGTGTGATTTTTTGTCATTCCGGAAGCCCGAAGGGCTATCCGGAATCTAGAGAAGAAAGATAGATTCCTTCCGTCAGCTGACGGATTCGCAGGAATGACAAGCTACAACAAATAAAAAAGTAATAACTATCCTTGACAAAAAAGAGCATTCAATGGAACAATAATACGATATGTCCGAAGATGTTAAAAAAATTGAACCGCATAAACATGTTGATCCATTGGGAGGACAACATAGGGAAGGAGAAAAACCAATGAAACCAAAACCGCGCATCCCATGGAACCTCTTGGCAATCCCCGGCGCAATCATCGGGATGGTATTGATAGCAATTGTGATAGTCGGGATTATGCTTCTTCCTCTTGGCTCGGTCTATGGAAAAGCGTTAGAGGTGATGAAAGTCGGACAGGAAACTATGACGGCTGTCAAAGGTCAGGACATAGAGTTAACCAAGATGAAACTGAAAGAAACAAGAGCAAAATTTGAGGAACTTCAAAAAGAATATCAGAAAGCGGGGAACCTTGCGTCTTTCCCTTTTGTCGGACAATATATAAAGGATGGTCAGCACGCGATTACCGCCGGATTTGCCGCACTAACTGCAGGAGATAAGGCAATTGAAGCTCTTGAGCCCAATGCCGACCTTTTGGGATTGAAAGGGAAAAGCACGTTTGTAGCAGGCACTGCCGAGGACCGGTTGCAGATGGCAGTCAAAACCATGAGCGCGCTTACCCCCAAGATACAGGAAATAGCTGACAGCGTCGATACGCTGAGAATGGAACTTTCCGCAATAGACCCCAACCGGTACCCGGAAAAATTCCGGGGGAGGGAAATCCGGTCTCCCATGAAATCAGGAATTGCGGTCATAGAGGAAACCGCCAATCTTTTTGTAAACGCACAGCCGCTTCTTATGAATCTCCCGTCACTGTTGGGAGAACCGAAGGAAAAACGGTATCTCGTGCTATTCCAGAACGATAAAGAACTCCGTCCGACAGGCGGATTTATCACCGCATACGCGCGATTCCGCATCGTCAAGGGGAAGCCATTGCTGGAAAAATCAGATGATATTTATGCGCTTGATAAAGCACTGAAAAAGAAATTTGACGCTCCCCGCGAGATTCTGACGTTTCATAAGGGCGTTTACACATTAAATATCCGGGACAGCAACCTGTCGCCTGATTTTAAACTCTCCATGAAGCAGTTTGAAGACATGTACAATCAGACATCAGGGAAAGAGCCTGTAGACGGCATTATTGCTCTTGATACGCATGTTCTGGTGGAGGTATTACGCATTTTAGGACCCATTGAAGTCTACGGAAAAATATTCAGCGCTGATATTGACAAGCGCTGTGATTGTCCGAAAGCAATATACGAACTGGAAGATTATTCGACCCGGCCCGTGGGGTATGTACGGGAAGACCGGAAGGATATTATCGGAGTTCTGATGCAGCGGATTCTTCAGATGGCACTCGGCGTGTCGCCATCGAAGTATTGGGGGAGCCTTTTCCAGATGCTGATATCTGAAATCAACCAGAAACATGTCCTTACGTATTTCCATGATGCGGATGCGCAAAAGGCAGCAGAGAATTTCAATATGGCCGGAAGGATTATGACAGCCTCGGAATCTGCAGCACTTTTCAAGTACAAAGAGGGCGAGTGGGACTATCTCCATGTAAACAACAGCAACATGGCCGGAGCCAAGTCCAACATGTTTGTATCGGAAAAAATTACCAAAGATACGACAATCAATACTGACGGAACCATCACAACAAAACTGACGGTTGATTACAAAAATCCGTATCAGGGTTCTGACTGCGGATTGGAATCCGGAGGGTTGTGCCTGAATGCGCCCTTACGGAATTGGGTTCGGATCTATGTCCCGAAAGGGAGTAAACTGGTCGAGAGCAAAGGCACCGAGTCCCCGAAGGAAACCAACAAGCCGGTGCCGATGGAAACCTTGTCGGATTTGTCAAAAACGTATTTTGAGGGATTTCTTATCGTCAACCCCATGGGAACGGCGAAACTGGAGCTGACCTACACATCTTCGGTTAATGCAACAAAGGGGTACAATCTGTTAATACAAAAACAGCCCGGGACGGAAGGCCAGGAAGTGCTTCTGAAAATGGCCGGGAAAGATAAAAAGAAGCTGGAATTGAAATCCGATACGGAAGTATCTCTGTAGTGCATGGCAACACCACAATTATATAAAGCCACAGGGATTATTCTCAAAAGAAATAACAGCGGTGAGGGAGATAAGATTGTTACGGTTTTTTGTGAGCATTTCGGGAAAAAACGTCTTATTGGGAAAGGTATAAGAAAAATCAACAGCAGAAGGGCAGGACATCTTGAGCTTTTTTCCAAGACCAAAATTCTTATTCATCGGGGCAAAACACTCGATTACATCACCGGAGCTACAGCTTGTCATCTCTACGGATCTTCGTACCAACGTCTTTCCCAGGTAGCATCTGCCTATACCGCATGCGAAGTTGTTGATCGGCTGATCATGGAAGGCCAGGAACATGATGAATCGTTCTGTCTTTTGGATAGGTTCCTTTTGGACATTGAAACAGCTCAGTCTTCGGTGCTACCGCAACGCATTACGGCATTTATTGACGATCTTCTTATAATTCTCGGATACAGGAGGAAGGAAACAAAAAGCACATCCTTAGGAAATGCAACTACCGCTGTTGAACGGATTATCGAAAGAAAGATTAAGAGTGTTAACCTCCTTTTTCGAACAGGAATGTTTCAATAATATTTCTTCGTTCTGGCTTTTCATTGCATGCTGACGTGAGATTTGTTACCATTAATATACTATGGCAGCACTCGATGATATTGTAGCTTTATGTAAACGGAGGGGATTTATGTATCCCGGAAGCGAGATATACGGCGGGATTACCGGATTTTGGGACTATGGACCCATGGGAGCTCAACTTAAGCGAAATCTCAAAAATCTCTGGTGGAAACACATAGTGCAACTGCGGGATGATATCGTGGGATTAGACGCAGCAATCATCATGAATCCGGCTGTCTGGGAAGCATCGGGTCATACTTCTTCTTTTGCAGATCCGCTCGTAGAATGTAAGGTATGTCATAAACGGTTCCGGGCTGATAAAAAAGATGAACAAGGATTGCATGCAAAAGAACATAAAGAAACCGCTTCATGGACAGAACCGAAAAATTTTAATTTACTCACGGAAGTATATCTGGGGGTAACTGAACCAAAACAAAAAGCGTACCTGCGCGGTGAAATTACCCAGGGCGTGTTTGTGAATTTCCAAAACGTCGTTGATTCCTCACGGGTTAAAATTCCGTTCGGCATTGCGCAAATCGGGAAAGCATTCAGAAATGAGATTACCCCAGGAAATTTCACATTCAGAAGCCGGGAATTTGAGCAGATGGAGATGGAATTTTTCATCAGACCGGATGAGGCGGAGGGAGAAAAGTGGTTTGCCTATTGGAAAGAACAACGGATGAAATGGTACCAACAGTTAGGTATTCATCCAAACAATTTACGATTCCGGGATCACCGGGATGATGAGCGGGCACATTATGCAAAAAAGGCAACGGATATTGAGTATCAGGCACCGTTTGGGTGGAGTGAATTTGAAGGAATCCATCACCGCGGGGATTGGGATCTTAAAAGACACAAGCTTGACTACAACAATCCGGTTACAGGGGAGACGTACATCCCGTGGGTTATCGAAACATCAGGAGGAGTTGATCGGGCAATGCTTTTTCTTCTTTTGGAAGCGTACACAAAAGAGGAAAAACGGATTGTTCTCAGGCTTCATCCGTCTCTGGCCCCTATTACTGTAGCTGTATTTCCGCTCGTGTCCAACAAACCGGACTTAGTCAATAAGGCAAGNNGCTCAGGATGAAACAGGAACGCCATTTTGTGTAACCATTGACTTTACGACACTTGAGGACGATACGGTAACCATCAGATTTCGGGATACAACAAAACAGGAGCGGGTACCTGTCCAAAAGTTACCGGATGCAATAAAAGCCTATATGAAGGAGGATTTAGGCCGCATCATTAAATAACTTAATACATTTTCTATTTGAAGATGCGGCACAAAGGGCCGTATTCACAAATACCTATGAAGTTATTTATGAACGGACCCTATGTATGAAAATGGAACTGCAGGAAGACCAATTACAGGATCCGGTCCTTGAAAATCCTCTGGAAAAAGAGAATGTCGGGGAGGTGAAAAAGAAAAATCCATTACTTTTTATTATTCTCGGATTGCTAGTCCTTCTGATTTTGGGATTTTTTCTTGTGAGGGTATTTAGTTCTAAAGGGAAAGAAAATGCCGTTGTAAAGGAAGAGCAACCAATTGAAGAAGTACTTGCTCCGGTAGACCCGTCCATCCAAGTCGACTTAACCAAAAGTAAAACAAAAGATAATACCGTCGTTATAACAGTCAAAGGATTGGGAGGGAAATACACCAGCATCGGCTATGAACTGCAGTACGAATCAGGAGGGGTCGGGAAGGGTGTTACGTCAGGCAGCAAACCGCTGGATGTTACAGGACAGGATACGTTTGAACGGGAGATCTACCTTGGGACCTGCAGTAAAAACGTCTGCAAACCGGATCTCGGGGTCACGAAAGTAGCTCTCGTTTTGGAATTTACGGATAAGGACAACAAAAAAAGCCAATTCTCCAAAGATTATGAGCTCTGAAAATAGCGTGAATCAAAAAGCTCGGTTATCATTAACAAGGGAAGAGTTACAAGGAACTGTGGATAAAAATATGCCCTATGGAGTACCTTTGTTAGAGCAAATGACCGACGAAGAACTTGAGAGTTATTTATCCGGTGAAGTGATAAAAGCAACGATGGGTTTACCGGGGAGTGGCGTTGTTTCCATTTATCCAGCAATTGTTGAAAATCTTAAGGAAATTAGGGAACGTTCTAGAGTAACATTAGCATTTGATGTTGCCTATGCAAAACAAGAGGGACGCCCAGTCCCTGAGGAAGTACTTCAATTTTTATCAGAGTCCTAAGTTTTCCTTTTGATCTTCTCATTTTTTTGAAATTTAACTATTTAGGCTTAAGTAAACAAAAGAGTGGCTTAGAATAGGCATTAGGAATACTGTAACAGCCTAAACCATTAACAAAACCTGTTTCTAGACAATTGTTGGGTGGTTTTGGCCTACTGAGACAATCTATACCTTGGAAATTAGCCACCGTTTATTTTACTTAAGCTAACTATTTATAGCTCTTAATTCTCTAAGACACCTTGATCCTATAGTTTGTGAAATATCTCTTGACCCTTCGACTCACTTTGTTCGCTCAGGATCGCGCCCCTCGTGAAAACTCGGGGCTTGACATCCCGTGAAAAATGGGAGAATATGGATTAAGATGGGAAGAAATGGTAAACTAAGAGCATGAAACTATTCCTTGGGGAATACAGCCATACACTCGATGATCGGGGGAGAATAACGCTCCCCCGTAAGATCCGGCAAGAGTTAGACACATATGAAGTCGTCGTTTCGCAGGGATTTGACCAATGCATATTCGGGTACGACAAAAAACAATGGGAAGATGAAGCAGGGAAGCAATTAGAGGTTTCGGTGACAGATGAAAAGGCCAGAAAACTGAGGCGATACATGTTTGCGGCGGCTGAAAAGGTGGAAGTGGATAAACTCGGGCGTATCGTGCTGCCTGCCCACCTCAAGGAATACGGAAGGATTAAGGGGGAAGTCATGGTGATAGGAGCAGGTGATCATTTTGAGATTTGGGATACAAAAGCCTGGGGAACATACAAAAATACGCTTGAAACGCCATGAACTACCATGTACCGGTACTGTTACAGGAAATAATAGATGGATTACAGGTATCGGAAGGGAAGAAGTATATTGACGCGACCTTTGGCGGAGGGGGACACGGGATGGAGATCGTGAAGGCTGGTGGAGAACTTTTGGGGATAGACGTTGATCCTGAAGCTCTCGAACATGCGAGGCGGAAAATAGAAAATGGAGAATGGAAAATAGATAAGAAGAAAATTGCATTGGTACAAGGGAATTTTCGGGACATTGACACGATTGCACAAGACAACGGATTTTATCCGGTTGACGGGATCCTTTTTGATTTGGGCGTATCAGGCCATCAGCTGGATGATCGGGAAAGAGGATTTTCGTATAAATTCGCCGATGCTCCGTTTGACCTGAGGCTTAACCAGGAAGAGGGGGCACCGGCATCAGAAATTATTAACCATGAGAACGAAGAACAGCTTAGTGCGATTATTGGAACGTATGGTGAAGAAGAGTCTTGTGGGCGCATTGCTCACGCTTTGGTCAACAATCGCGTAAAAAAGCCGTTCAGAACAACAGGGGACGTGTTGCACAGTATTCAGGAGGTAACGGGAGACAGAAATACGTATAAAACGGCCTCACGGGTATTTCAGGCGTTTCGGATAGTCGTTAATGATGAATTAAGCAGTTTAAAAAAGGGATTGGATGGAGCGGAAAGCGTGTTAAAACCAGGTGGAAGAATTGCTGTCATAAGCTTCCACTCATTGGAAGACAGAATCGTAAAACAGTTTTTTCAACGGTCAGGATTTAAACTCGTGACAAAAAAGCCGATCAGGCCAACAAGGATGGAACAGCAGGAAAACAAAAGGAGCAGGAGCGCAAAGCTCCGGATAGCTGAAAAAATATGAAAGTACTGATGAGTGTTGCCACAATTATTCTCCCAATTATCGCATCGGTACTCTTTGTCAGTCAGATCATGTTTACGAATAATCTTGCCCAGGATGGATCGACGTTAAAGAAAATCACAACTACCGTTGATGCTCTGACATTTGAAAACGAACTGCTGGAAGAGGAGATCGCATCTGCCTCATCACTTCTTGAAATCCAAAAAAAAGCTGTAGCCGGAGGATTTATTGAGGCAAAGCATTTTCTGACCATTGCCCAAGGACAGTATCTTGTAGCCCTCAATCAAAAGCGGTAAATTCATATCGTATGATCCGCATCTGGACTGTTTTTGGATGTTTTATCCTTCTTTACATTGCGATCGTCACTCGGCTTTTTTATTGGCAGGTATGGGTGAGCGGAAAACTCAAAAACCAGGCAATAAGCCAGCATTTTTTCCGNNGCATACCTCGTATATGGGGAACCAAAAGAGATAAAAGATATAGATGGATTTGCCAAACGGGTAGCGGATATCGTCGCCGTTGATTATTCGAGCATTTCCTCCCAATTGAAGGAACCGGGCCGGGTGTGGGTACCGATCCTTCATAAAGCGGTAAAAGATACGGTTGACCGGCTCAAAGCATTGAATGAAAAGGGATTGGGATTTGAACCGGAACCGAAACGGTATTATCCTGAAGCCTCCATGGCAGCACACTTTTTAGGTTTTGTCGGGCTTGATCAAAACGGTATGGACCGCGGGTATTTCGGATTGGAGGGATTTTATGACAGGGAACTGAAAGGAAAAGAGGGGTCTCTCCAAATAGAAAAAGACGTTCAGGGAAATCCGATTTTAATTGGGCAGACATACAGGGTTGATCCCCAGGACGGCAGAAACCTTATTGTGTGGGTTGACCGCTCGGTGCAGGCAATTGTCGAAAAAAGACTGAAGGACGGCATGGAAAAATACGGAGCCAAAGAGGGATCGGTCGTCGTTATGGATCCAAAAACAGGCGGAATAGTAGCGATGGCATCGCTCCCGTCCTACGATCCGAGAACGTATTTTACTTCGGAAAAAGGACAGTATATCAACCCCGTTGTCGGTAGTACGTATGAACCGGGTTCCACGTTTAAAGTGCTTATCATGGCAGCAGGGATTAATGAGAAAGTCATTACCCCGACAACCACCATGGAAGAAACCGGTCCGGTTGAAGTATCCGGATACACCATCAGGACGTGGAACAACAAATATAACGGAACGGTTGCCATGACGGATGTATTGGTGCATTCGTCCAACGTAGGCATGGTGTATGTATCTCAAAAACTGGGAAAAGAAAAACTTCTGTCTAGTCTGAAGAATTTCGGATTAGGAAAACCGACAAATGTGGATCTGGAGGATGAAAGCGCACCACAACTTCGTGAGGATAAGGAGTGGCGGGATATTGATGTGGCTACCGCGTCATTTGGCCAAGGTATTGCCGTGACGCCTTTGCAAATGATACGGGCCGTATCAGCGATAGCCAACGGCGGGTCTCTTATGGAACCGCACGTAGTCAAAGCCATGGTTGATACAAACGGGAAAACAACGCAGGTTCCTCCAAAAAAAATCCGGCAGGTTATAACAAGAAAAACTGCGGAAGAGGTGACGGAAATGATGGTAGCGTCAGTAGAGCAGGGTGAGGCGAAATTTGCCAAACCCGCCGGGTACCGGATTGCAGGAAAAACTGGAACGGCGCAAATTCCCGTGGAAGGGCATTATGATGAGACCAAAACCATCGCATCATTCGTCGGATTTGCGCCTGCTGACAATCCAAAATTCGTGATGCTGGTGACACTGCGCGAACCGTCCTCATCCCAATGGGGCTCCGAAACCGCAGCGCCCTTGTTTTTCAACATCGCGAAAGATTTGTTTCTTTACTACGGCATCGCACCGAAGTAGACCTATAATGTTGACTAGATCTCTCTTTTCCTTTATACTATCTTTCTCTATGGCTAATGAAACAGAACTAAAAATCGGCAGGGGAAGCAGAGTATCAACATGGAGAATAGATCCTTTTCCTTTTGATGGGGAAGGTCAACTTATCCAATCTCTACAGACTGTATTACCTGACGTTCTTACCGAATGTCACCCGTTTTTGAAACGAGCGGAAGTAGAAGTCAAATTTCCTGATGATGTGGGGGATTTATTTTTTGAGACGGATGGGAGGTATAGCAATATTGGAAAAGCTTTTTTCAATGAAGAAGAAGGACAGCCATTACATCTAGAGATTATAATCTCTCGTATAGAATTATTTCGAAATCAGCATAAGGATCCTAGAACAGCTCCCAATATATCGGCTTTAGGAACGATTCTTCACGAATTGTTTGATGCAGATAGAAATATAAAAGCAAGGGAAATGAGACAGAGATTGGATATACCTCGAGATCCACGAGGACACATAGATAGCGAATGGGAAAAAATTTCAAACGAAAGAGCATTACGGGCTGTTGAGCGTATATACGGACCTCATTATAAATTCGAACACGGAGATGTATTGACTTTAAGATAATAGGAAGTTAGCCCTTGATTAATCACGGAGAACATAGATTTGCTATAATTGCTATGTTCTACACACACCTGGTGTGTGTAGTGTGTAGGTGTGTAATAATCCTAAAATAATACTTCTGTAAATAGCTATTCCCTATGAATAATTGCGAAATAAGCCTATAATGTTGACTTTGGTTCTCAATTTATTTATAATACCTGCATGAAAAATGAGAGGGAAGTGAATTTATCTACAGTAACATGCCATCAAGACGGTAACCATTGTATTTTTTATGCTGCTCAAGATGCGAACATATACTTTAACAGACAAGGACTATCTTCAGGCATTAGAGATGAATTACAAATCAAAGTCGAACAAACAGAAGAAAGATTTTTAGAAGCAAGTGTCATTTTTGCACTTGAAATATTAGATAAAAATCGGATTACTTCTTCGGGTATATTTTGCGCATATGAAAATGCTCAAGAATTGGAGCAGTCTCCCATTGTAAGGAACAAAGGCATTCCAATAACTCCAATGGAGACT
Source organism: Patescibacteria group bacterium (assembly GCA_003545435.1). Classification (GTDB taxonomy): domain Bacteria; phylum Patescibacteriota; class Microgenomatia; order UBA10105; family UBA927; genus UBA10108. The sequence continues at coordinate 15,747 of DPYI01000071.1, forward strand.
ACAAAAGGCCTCATTGCTCCTGAGCCTCTCATTCTAATAGTAGCTGATGAAAATGGAGGAAATCCTCATATGTGGTTTTGTCGTGATAATGATATGTGGGAAAATGAACGTCAAAAGCACATGGAAGAAACAAATGAGATTGTTGCGATAATTACCTTGAAGCGTAAAAATTTCTGGCAGAGATAGCAATTATTCAGATAGATGCTTGAGGATTAATCTTGAAAACAAACTTCTTCATGATCCTATTTATTGCTCAAATATTAAAAAACGAAATTTATTTGCTATAATCGAATATATGATTCGTACGGTTAAGAATGTTTACCATCTCCTCACTGGTATTATTTCTCTTCTTTGGTTCAGGTTTCCGGGGAGAGAATTGACAGTCATCGGCGTCACCGGGACGGACGGGAAAACGACGACGACGACCCTTATTTACCACATCCTCAAAAAAGCAGGGATTCAGGCATCTATGATTACGTCCGTTCATGCAGTGGTTGCAGGCAAAACATACGATACGGGATTCCATGTAACGACACCGAACGCATTTTATATACAGAAATACCTCCGGGAAGCGGTTGATCACGGAGATACGCATATGGCATTGGAAGTCACATCCCACGGTATTGATCAGCATCGGGTGTTTGGTATTCCGTTTCGGGTGGGGGTCATCACGAATGTGACCCATGAGCATCTGGACTGGCACGGAACATTTACCCAATATTTAAAGACAAAAATGTCCCTTTTGGAACAGTCGCATATTGCCATCGTCAATATGGACGATAAGAATGTATATGCTCAAGGACTAAAGCTCCTTACAAAAAATTCCGTCATAACGTATGGAATGAATAAGGATGCAGATGTAACTCCAAAAACATTTCCGTTTACGACAAAACTTCCGGGAGTTTTCAATCAATACAATTGTTTAGCTGCGATAGGAGCAGCAAAGGCACTTTCTATAGATTCCGTAATAATTCGAAAGGCTGTTGCAGATTTTTCAGGTGTTACCGGAAGGATGGAAGTCATGTATAAAAAGGATTTTACGGTGATCGTGGATTTTGCCCACACGCCTAACGCCATTACCCAGGTTCTTTCAACCGTCCGGCCGATAGTTAAAGGAAGCCTGATCCATGTATTCGGATCTGCCGGGCTTCGCGATCCTTTTAAACGGCCCCTCATGGGAAAAGCATCATCTGAATTTGCCGACATGATTGTTCTTACGGAAGAAGATTACCGGACCGAAGAATTGGAAACAATCATGGATGAAATTCAAAAAGGAATTTCTCCAAAAAAAGAAGTTCATAGGATACCAAATCGGACTCAGGCAATACGGTTTGCCATAGAAAAAGCTAAAAAAGGAGACCTGGTTATCTTTACCGGCAAAGGGCATGAAAAAAGTTTGTGCAGAGGGACTACGGAATATCCCTGGAGCGACCAAGAGGAAGTGAGAAAGATACTCCAAAACATCTCGTAACAATAATTTTTATAGTATCTAAATCCAAAATTCGAATATCGAAATCCGAAATAATTTTTAAATTCTAAATTCGAATATTTAAAACATTTTTATTTTGAATTTTTTATTTGTTTCGGAATTCGTGCTTCGTGCTTCGAATTTATGTATAAAACTATCCAAGACATTTATCAATCATCCTTATTTAATCTTCCGGAATTAGTTCATGGATTCTCTACGAGACGCTTCGGAGACATGAGGAATAAGAAAAAACGAAATGCATTTTTATCTGCATTAGGAATCAGTGAAGAATCTCTGGTTTGGCAGGAACAGGTTCATAGAGATGCAATTCATATTGTTGCTGATGCTGATCGAGGAAAGACTATTCGTGGTGTTGATGGAATGGTCTACTGTCATTCCGGCACAAGAGACGGAATCCAGAGAATAAATATAGATTCCTGCTTTCCTGCCCGCAATGCCTTCAGCATAGCTGATGCAGGCGGGCGCAGGAATGACAATCTTGCTACTGGATTACCACGTCAATTTAACGAAAAGTCAATAATTCTTTCCGTTCACACTGCTGACTGTGTTCCATTACTAGCTGTTGATCCAGTAGCAAATGTTATTGCTGTAGCACACGCCGGATGGAAAGGAACAGTATCTCATATCGGATTCAAGCTCATTAAGAAAATGGAACTGTTGGGGTCGAAGGTACAAAATATTCGTGTCGTTATCGGCCCTCGGATTGGCGGATGCTGTTATGAAATTGACAAAAAACGTGCGGATGTGTTCCGCAATGAATTTCCAGGATCAGATGTGATAGAAGAAAAAGACGGAAAGCTTTTTGCTGATATCGGAAAGGCAAATTATCTTGATCTGATTGCTTCGGGCATCCAACTCAACCATGTAGATTTTCATCCATCCCTTTGCACGTACTGCATGAAAGATGATTTCTATTCCTTCCGCAGAAGCGGAAAGCCGTTAGAGGGAGAAATAATAGGAGTCATAGGATTTTAAATACGTAGTGATACTTGTTAAAAACATATGGTACTATGTTTCGAAACATAGTACCATCAGGTTTACGTAACGATTACGTAATGATCCCTGAACTTGCTATAATATCCCTATGGATATTCATGCGTCAAAGCTCCGTTTTATCCACTTTGTCGGTATCAAGGGAGTTGCGATGACAGCTCTTGCCATTTACTGCAAAGAAAAAAGGATGACAGTGACAGGATCGGATGTAGAAGAGGATTTTCCGACCAAAGAATCGTTGGAAAAGAACGGAATTGTTCCGTATAAAGGATTTTCAGCTGATCATCTCAACCTAGTAAACAAACCGGATTTGGTTGTTTTTACCGGCGCCCACGGTGGATGCGACAACATTGAAGCAGTTACGGCAAAAAGACTCGGCATTGAAATAATGCCCCACGGGAGGGCACTCGGATTTTTTATGGACGGATCCGTCCAGGTGTCCGTTGCCGGAAGCCATGGGAAAACGACAACGAGCGCCATGATAGCAACAATCTTTTCAAACAGCCACAAAGATCCATCGTATGCTATTGGGTGCGGCGATATCCGTGGATTAGGATACGCCGGGCATTTCGGAAAAGGCAGGGAATTTATCGCGGAAGCTGACGAGTATGTGACGGATCCGACCCATGACCCCACGCCCCGGTTTTTGTGGCAAAGACCGCACGTTCTGGTTGTCACAAACATCGATTATGACCATCCGGACGTATACAAAAGCCTTGACCAGGTGAAAAATGCGTTCATTTCCTTAAAAGACCAGGAAGAAGGAATTGCCGTGACCATTGTGAACGCTGATGATCCAAACAGCAGCCTTCTTTTACACGGAAAAGAGATACTGACATACGGTTTTTCCGGGTCTTCGGACTTTCGCATTACGAATGTAACATATCAGCAGGGGAAAACTATATTTGAAGGGTCCCTCCGGGGGATGGCAATCGAGCCGTTTGCTCTCCGGGTCCCGGGCAAACATAACGTGCTGAATGCAGCTGCTGCAATCTGCGCCTGCTATTCTTTAGGAATTTCATGGGAAGATATTCTTCACGGCATTTCTCTATTTGAAGGAACAAAACGGCGGTTTGAATTGATCGGAGAGTCAGCAAACGTCACCGTATTTGATGATTATGCGCATCATCCGCGTGAGATTGAAGCAACGCTTGAGGGAATACGCCTGTGGTATCCCCATACCCGTATTATTACCATATTTCAGCCTCACACATTTTCCCGGACCAAAGCACTTTTTTCCCAATTCGGGACGTGTTTTACAAAAAGCGATATCGTTTGTATTGCTGATATATACGCCTCTGCAAGGGAACAGGAGAATTTAGGAGTGACAAGCAAAATTTTAGTTGAAGAGATATCCAAACACCAGAAAGATGTATATTATGTAAAGGATCTGGGAGGGACCATCACATTTTTGAAAAAACATAAAAAAGAAGGCGACATAATCCTTTGCATGGGAGCCGGAGATATTTATGGGTGGGGAAACAGAATTGTTCAGGAGTTAAGAGTTAGGAGTTAAGATTTATGAATACTGCATATGAGGAGTTGAAAAAGCAATTTAGGGACAGAATCAAAGAGCATGAATTACTCGCTCCGTACACAACGTATAAAGTGGGCGGACCGGCGGATCTGTTTTTTACCACAGCAACAGCTGATGAGTTTGTGGAGATTGTTGTAGCTGTCCGAAAACTCGATATTCCGTTTTTCATTTTGGGCGGAGGATCTAACATTCTTATAGGCGACGGAGGATTTCGGGGATTGGTTATAAAAAACAATTCGTCCGGAATAACCATACGGGGAATGAAAGGGAAGGTAAAAGGAGACAATAAGGAAAGCCTGGTATTTGTAGAAGCGGATTCGGGAGTTCCCATGAACAAACTCGTTCGCTTTACGATAGAAGAAGGATTATCAGGACTGGAAATGCATTTGGGGCTTCCGGGATCCGTCGGCGGAGCTGTGTACATGAACTCCAAATGGACCAAACCCACTGGATCAGTCGGAGACAGACTGTACCAGGCAACGATTATGACGCCGGCAGGCAAACTGAAAAACGTCAACCAGGATTATTTCAATTTTTCCTACGGAAAAAGCAGCCTTCAAAGAAGCGATGACATGTTGGTGAGCGTCGTTTTTGCGCTCAAACAGGAGAATAAAGATATGCTGTGGCAGCGGGCAAACGATAGCATAACGTATAGACGCGAAACACAACCGCAGGGAGTCCGGACAGCCGGATGCGTGTTTAAAAATATTTCATCTGCTGAGGCGCTGACTTGCGGGACACCGGATCACGCAACAAGCGCGGGATTTCTTTTGGATAAATCCGGTTGCAAAGGAATGAAAGCAGGCGGAGCTGAAGTATCGACAGCGCACGCTAATTTTATTATTACTCACCAGGGAGCAAAAGCGTCCGATGTGATAAAATTAATAGGTATTATGAAGAAGAATGTGAAACAGAAATTCGGAGTAACGCTCAAAGAAGAAATTCAGATGATCGGAGAGTTTACCTAACAACGCTTATATGGAGAAATTTATTGTTGACGGACCCACGAAATTGGTTGGAAACGTTACGATAGCCGGAGCAAAAAATGTCGCATTAAAAGCGCTCGTTGCATCGCTTCTTACGGATGAAGAAGTCATTATAGACAACGTCCCCCAGATCCGGGACGTTCACCTCATGATCGAAGTATTGGAACACCTGGGGAAACACTGTACGTTCAAAAATTCAACAATCACGATAAAGAAAAATTCATCCCACACCTGTACGGTTCCTTTGGAGGTGGGTGCTAGGCTTCGAACATCATCTATGGTTCTCGGGCCCCTTCTTTCCCGGTACGGAAAAGCAATTATCCCCAATCCGGGAGGATGCAGGATCGGCGCGCGTCCCATCGACCGGCATATCGAAGGTTTAAAAGCAATGGGTGCCTCTATTTCGTATGCGTCCGCAGACGGGTATTTTCATGCCAAAGTCTCGGATCTTCACGGAGCGGAAATCACATTTGAGAAAAATACGCATACCGGTACGGAGACCTTGCTCCTGGCGGCAATTTTAGCAAAAGGAACTACAATTCTTCACAACGCTGCACAGGAAGTGGAGGTTGATGATCTTATTGAGCTTTTACGAACCATGGGAGCTGCTATTACCAGGACTGCAAATCGCGAGATTATTGTTGAAGGCGTATCAACGCTCCATGGCACAACGTACACAATCATGCCGGACAGAAACGAGGAAGTGACGTTTGCTGTGGCTGCCATTGCATCAACCGGCGACATTACGGTTCACAATTCAAGACCGCAGTATCTTGCGGCGTTTCTTAAGGCTCTGTCACGCGCAGGCGGCGGATGGGAGGAGATAGATACGGATACAACCCGGTATTTTTATAAAGGAGAACTTCAGGCAGTAGACGTTGTAACCGGAGTTTACCCGGGATTTATGACGGATTGGCAAGCGCCGTGGGCGCTTCTCATGACGCAGGCCAAAGGCGAGTCTGTCATCCATGAAACGGTATTTGAAAACCGGTTTGCCTATGTGGAAGAATTGAAAAAAATGGGAGCTAAAATTGCGTATTTTGATCCGAAAGTGAAAAATCCCGAGGAATTTTACAATTTTAACTGGAATGATCACATACGAGGTATGCACCAGGCTATACGGATAACCGGCCCGACTAACCTGCACAATGCGATTGTTTCAATAAACGATCTTCGAGCAGGAGCAACACTCCTTCTTGCTACTACCATCGGGTCCGGGAAAAGTTATCTCTATGGCATAGAACAGGTAGATCGGGGGTATGAGCATATTGAAAACCGTCTGACAACGATGGGGGCACATATTGAACGGGTGAGGGGAGATGCATTATCATAAAAAGTGGGGAGAAAAGGAATTGATTGTATGATTGACGTACTATTACTGGCAGGAGGGGAATCCACACGGTTTTGGCCGTTTACAGATAAAAATCTGACGCCGTTTTTCGGGAAGCCCTTGCTTTTGTGGCATTATGAACAGGTGGTGAGAATCGGCGTCAAAAATGTTGTCGTGGTTGTGAATTCCGATACGAAAGAAAAAATCCAGTCAGTTCCAGTCCCCAAAAAATTGACGGTTTCGTATATTGTCCAGGACGGAAATGGTCAGGGGCAAGCGGTGTGGTCTGCCGGAGCGTCTTTTGAAAACCGCCCGGCACTCATCCTCAACGCATCGGATATTTATGAAGACGATTTACTAAAATCCGTTATAGAAACTCATAAGAAAGATCAGCAATCTATTCTTGTGAGCACGGTTCGGGTTACTTCATATTTTCCCGGCGCATATGTAAAGATGAAAGAGGACGGAACGATTTTGGAGATGATTGAAAAGCCAAAAGAAGGGAAAGAGCCGAGCGATAGTGTCACTATTTTTGTATATGTCATACCTCACATGAAGGAATTTCGTACTGCCTTGAAATCATATGCGAAGCGTCCTCTAGATGGGTATGAACGGGCTGTCAATAAAATGATCAAAAACGGGACAGTCGCCAAACCGATCCTCACTGCACGCCAGTGGCTGTACCTGAAATATCCGTGGCACATCCTCAATGTCATGGACGCGTGTCTTGCCTCAATCAAAGGCCAAAATATTGATTCTTCGGTTAAAATTGGGAAATTCGTAACAATCGAAGGACCGGCTATCATCGAAGAAGGGGTCAAAATCAGTGAAGGGACAAAAATTGTAGGACCAATTTTTATCGGTAGGGGAACGATCGTGGGGAACAATAACATCATTCGCCAAAGTCACATCGGGAGCAATTGCGTGACAGGCTTTGCTACAGACATCACGAGAAGCTACATTGGGGACAACTCATGGTTTCACACCAATTACGTTGGAGACAGCATTGTCGGACAAAATGTTTCCATGGGGTCAGGGACCGTTTGTGCCAATCTTCGTCTTGATGAAAGTGCAATAACCTCGAAAGTCAAAGAAGAAGTGATTCAGACAGGACGGACTAAACTCGGCGCAATGATCGGGGACACTGTCAGGATCGGTGTCAATGCAAGCATCATGCCCGGAGTAAAAATCGGCAAAGGTTCGTTTGTCGGAGCGGGCGTGGTTTTGGGAGAGGACTTGAATGACGGCATGTACTGCAGATTTACCCCTACCGTCATGATTTCCCAGAATTCAAAAAAAGCACCGGAATCGCGCGATAAGTTTAAAAAGAAACTGTAAAACAAATGCTTCACGTCGAAACCTTTATTGTCGGAGAACTTCAAACAAACTGTTATTGCGTATCGGATTCCCAATCGCGGGTTGCGTTCATCATCGATCCTGGGGATGACGCATCGTATATCGCTCAAAAAATTGCGGGAGAAAGCCTGAAACCAAAAGCTGTTCTTGCCACTCACGGCCATTTTGACCATGTGCTTTCAGCTTTCGAACTACAGCATATATTTACTATACCGTTTTACATTCACCAGAACGATGAATTTCTCCTTCAGGCCATGAAAAAAACAGCAGAATATTATCTTGCCGCTCCGGTTATAGAGTTCCCTCCTACCCCCTCAAAAACGCTTCAGAAAAACGCATCGTTGTCTCTTGGTCCGTACCGGTTTGAAATTATGGAAACACCCGGTCATACAGCCGGAAGCGTGTGTTTTTACTGTAAAAAAGAGCACATCTGTTTTACCGGAGATACGGTGTTTGAAGGAGGCGCAGTTGGGGATTGGCATCACGGATATTCTGACAAACAGGCACTTTTAGCTTCAGTTAGGACAATTCTTTCATTACCTCCGGAAACACTAGTGTATCCCGGACACGGGAATCAAACGACGGTTGCATCAGAACGTGAGTATCTTTTAAAGCCTGACATATGATACACTTAGTTGTATGAATATGCTTATCCGGTGGTTTGTCAATGCACTATCACTCTATATACTGGTTGGCTCTATCCTTCTTTCTCTTGTTTCGACTGTTTTGTTTTCCTTGATTTCATGAGTAATACCCTGCAATACCATATATCCCATGAGCAACTATCCGTTGAAACACACCCGTATTTTCATCTTTTTTTAAATGGCATGAGAGGAGCATGCATGATAAAGATGATTGAAAGTCAGGCATCGTGTTTGTTGTATAAATAGGTCTATTTTTTTAAGGAGCAGTATGGCAGCAAAATTATATGTAGGTGGATTACCGTATTCAGTGACCGACGACGTGCTCAAGCAGTCTTTTTCCCAGGCCGGGACCGTCGTATCGGCAACCGTTATCATGGATAAATTTACCAACAGGTCCAAAGGATTCGGATTTGTTGAGATGAGTTCGGATGAGGAAGCAAAAGCGGCAATTGCCATGTTTGACGGCAAAGATTACGAAGGGAGAATCCTCAAAGTCAATGAAGCCAGACCGATGGAGCCTCGTGAAAACCGTTCATTTGGCGGCGGCGGCGGAAGAGGCGGATTCGGCGGAGGAGACAGACGCCCGTTTGACAGGCGCGGCGGATACGGAGGAAACCGCGGCGGCCGGGGTGATGATCGGGGCGGACGCGATTGGTAAGGCCGTATTAGTCTGTTATTTTAAGAGCACGGTAGCACTGAATGTTTGCTCCGTGTTTCCATGCGTCAGCAGGAAGTCCGGCTTTCAGTGACAGGTTGGTAAGGAATGATTGAGGATCAGGAAGTTCATCCCATACTGCCGGTAAGAATGTTGCCTGATATGGGCATTTGGACAGGATAACTCCGGGTTTTTCTTTAGCCAAATAGCCCAGCAATTCTTCAATGGTTTTATATACGAACGGTTTTGGGATCGTAAGGATTGATATTTCGATATTCAGATGGTCCAGTTCATCTTGCAAGACAGGAGGAAACCGCGGATCATCAAACGCGGTACTTTTGGCGTTTTCTATAATATCTTTGTACAACTCCTGTATGGGGAGAATGTGTCCGATGCAACCCCGTAATACTCCGTCAACTGTTAAGGTAACAAAGCATGCGCGTTTTTTCCGGAGTATTGGAGGAATGGATGGAATATCTAAGGAAACGTGATTCAACTGCGACCGGATCGCGTTTTTAGCAAGATCAAGCATGAGTAAACGTTCTTTTTTTGAATAGTCAGACATACGCAAAGCCCGCATACCCTACTACTGCGCTGGTATCACCGGTTATATCTCCGCTTGTTTGATAGTCTACAAAAACCGGATTCCAGGTATTCAGTAGAGCAAGGTCATTGAGAATTTTGATTCCTTCCAGCCCGCATGCATCCACACCAGCGTCTATCTCCGGGGATTTTTTCGAACAAATTGTCCGGATGGATAGTTGATCAAGAGCATGAGCTTCCGTTTGCGTATGATAATGGGAAAAATCAGAACTGACAACGACAACCGTTGTATCAGTGAGTAACGGCGAAATGACTTCTGCAATTTTTTTATGAGGAAGATCCTGTCCGGTGCATAAAGGGATCAGGGAAAAGGAGGGAAGGACGGTTTGCAGGAACGGAAGCTGGACTTCAAGCGAGTGTTCTTTGTCAAACACTCTGGGTAGTATGTCAAATTCCTCATGAAACAGAAAACCTTCATTTGTTTTTATATCCAGAGGAGTGATTCCAAGCGGCGTTTTCCACGCATCGGCTGTGTCAAACGCAACTGTCTGAAAACCGACGGAATGCGAGGGGCCGATAAGGATCACCCGGTCGTACGGTTTGCCAGGTAATAATTGATAGACAGATGCCATGACGCTCCCGCAGTACATATATCCAGCATGAGGAGAAATAATAGCGCGAATAGGTTTGTTGTTAACGTTTTTTGGAGCTATTTTTATGTTTTCAAAAAAGGATGCAATGGTTTTTTGGAGAATCTGAGAATCCTTTTCATAAAAAGACCCTGCAACATTCGGATTTCTGATAGTGTTGGTTAGCCCCATATGCCGGGAATATGCGTGTGACAGTTTGGACAGGCACCCCTTTTCATGGAATTGTTTGCCACATCAAAATAATTCCGTTCTATAAGGATAGTTTTGCATGTCGGGCAAAGAGTGTGTGCATGGGCGTTGTTGGAAATATTTCCCAGGTACACGTAGTGAAGTCCGGTTTGCCTGCCGATTTCATACGCCCACTGGAGCGTACTTTTTGGAGTGACCCGTATATCCGTCATTTTATACTCCGGATGGCAGGCCGACAGGTGCCAGGGAATGTCAGGGGAAATTTGGGCGATAAATTTGGCGATATCTGTCAGCTCCTCATCCGAATCATTTTTTCCGTCAATAACCAAGGTGGTTATTTCCATCCATTTTCCCATTTCATAGATCCGTTGTATCGTATCCAGAACCGGCTGGAGTTTTGCATTACATATTGTCTGATAAAATTCCGTCCGGAATGACTTGAGGTCAATATTAAATGCATCAATATACGGTTCAATATAGTCCAGGCACTCTTTTGTCTGGTAGCCGTTGGAGACAAAAACACCTCTGATTCCGCTTTTTTTGGCGAGTTTCATGACGTCAACAGTATATTCTGTAAATATGGACGGTTCGTTATATGTGAATGCTATTGAGGAAATAGTGTTTTGGGTGCAATAGGAAACAATTTTTTCAGGAGGCCATTCCTTCAGCTGATTGAGGAATTTGGTATACATACCTTTCCAACGGTCGGTTTTGGAAAGCTGGGAGGTCATGGCATTCTGGCAAAAAAGGCATCCGAAATTGCATCCGAACGTACCGAGAGAAAAAATGGGAGTTCCGGGGAGGAAATGGAACAGCGGTTTTTTCTCAACAGGTTCAACAGCTACCCCTGTCGGTTTGTTCCAAACGAGAAGTTTCAGGATCCCGTGATAATTTTTCCGTACTCCGCAAATACCGGTAGCACCGTCTTTGATGGTACACCGGTGGCAGCACGCAGAACATTGAACCGTGTTCTCTGAAAGCTTGGAGAAGAGCACGCAATCTTTCATTACCACGTATTGTATCACGAGAAGGAAGACTATTGACGAACGTATGATTAGAGGAGTTTTTTTTGCACGGAGGGAAAGTGTTGCACCCCTTTTCCTTTACGGATTTTGTGTTTAAGAACCGTTGACACCGCAAACTCCAGAAGGTCACTTTTGAGAATGGCAAACACCCCTTTCCCGCCCGAAGCGATTTTCCGGGCCGGCAGTATTTTTCTTTCTATCCACCTGCGAATCGTATCAGGATGTTTAGTCAGAAACCGGGCAGTTTCCGAAACCGTCAGAATCTCTTTCACTGCGATTCTTAGTATAGCACACTTCTCCCTTAATACCTGTTTGTAAATGTATTCGATTCTTCGTATACTATAAAAAGAGTCCTATGGAGAAGCTTATCAGACAGCATACCATATCATTCAAAAACGCATTTAGCGGCCTTGTGTGGGCCGTAAAAACCCAGCCGAATTTCCGCGTCCATATCGCTCTTTCTTTGTCTGCTCTTGTTTTGGGATCCATACTGAGCATTACGTACCTAGAAATGATCATTATCGTATTTACGATTATTCTTGGATTAACCTGTGAATTGATCAATACGTCCATTGAAGCAATGACGGATCTGATAACCTCAGAACACAGGGAAAATGCAAAAATTGCCAAAGACGTGGCCGCAGGCATGATGCTGACAACCGCTATCGGAGCGGTAGTCGTAGCTATTTTTATTTTTGTCCCGCACCTTTTGAACCTTACTGGTCCGTTTTAATCATATGGGAATTTTACTGGGAGCATTACTGTTTTCATGGTTTCTCTCAAGCGTTCTTTTCATCCCGTTCATCCGGATATTATACAAATTAAAATTACGGCGCCTGCGTCAGCTGACCAGGGATGCATTCAACAAGCGGACGCCGATATTTGACCGGTTCCACCAGGCAAAGGCAGGAACTCCGGTCGGAGGCGGGATTCTCGTTATTGCAGTCACGGCGTTTCTTTTTCCGATAACGCTTGTCCTCATGAACTATTTTTGGGTGCCGATCACGGCTGTATACCCCATGGTAGCGGAAATGAAGATCCTTTTATTTACATTCCTGTCTTTTGGATTTTTGGGGTATCTGGATGATGCGAAAAAAACATTTGCTATGGAAAAAGGAGTGTTTGGACTTCGGCTCCGTCATAAACTTCTGTTTGAAATACTTCTTGCTCTTATTATCAGTATGTGGCTGTACTGGGATCTGAAAATCAGTATTTTTTACGTACCGCTTCTGGGAACGTTGCATCTGGGGTGGTGGTTTGTTCCGTTTTCCGCATTTATCATTATCAGCTTTGCAAACGCGTTTAACATTACAGACGGGCTGGACGGGCTGGCGTCCGGAGTTCTCATGATAGCCTTAGGTGCGTTTTGGATCATATCGGCATCTATTCTTGATACGCCGCTTTCCATGTTTATTGCTATCTGGCTCGGGAGCCTTCTTGCGTTCCTCTATTATAATATCTATCCAGCCCGTATATTTTTGGGAGATACAGGTGCTTTATCGTTCGGAGCGACCCTTGCGGTGGTCGGACTTATTTTAGGGAAAGCTCCGGCACTCCTCATCATTGGATTTGTGTATATTGTGGAAGTTGCCTCATCATTGGTTCAACTTCTTTCCAAAAAATTAATCGGCAGAAAACTCCTGCCGGCAGCCCCTTTTCATCTGTACCTGCAGTACATCGGGTGGCCGGAGCCAAAAATCGTCATGCGGTTTTGGGTGATCTCCATCGTTCTTTCCATATTCGGATTGTGGCTGGCGTTTCTGACTAAGACGTATTGATCGAAATACGCATTATTATGGATACCCGTCCGATAGCTCTATTTGATTCCGGCTCCGGCGGACTTTCGATTTGGAAATCCATTGTTTCCCTCTTGCCTTTGGAATCAACCGTGTATATGGGCGATCACCGGTATATACCGTACAGTACCAAAAACGTAGAGTTCATACAAAGGAGAGGGAAATGCGCCATTCAATTCCTTATTTCTCGTAAGGCAAAAATAATTGTGGTTGCCTGCAATACCGCAACTGTTGCAGGCATTGATTATTTTAGGAAAATTTTTCCGGACATTCCCATTGTCGGCGTCGTTCCGGTGATAAAAACAGCAGCGAAAATGTCGCAAAAAAAGAAATTCGGCGTTCTTTCGACGGAACGTACAGCCAAAAGTGATTACCAGAAAAAACTTATCCGTACGTTTGCCTCTGACTGCGAGGTATATCCGGTGGGAAATACCCAATTGGTGTCCCTCATTGAAAACGGAGAAAAAGATTCAGTGCGCGTTGTGGAGCTTCTTGAGAAGTTGCTTAATCCTTTATGTAAAAAAGATGTTGACGTTTTAGTATTGGGGTGCACGCACTTCCCTTTTTTGCGTACCCAAATTCAAAAGATTATTGGGAAGTCCGTACTGATTCTGGATTCAGGCGACGCTGTCGCCATGCAGGTGAAGCGTATCCTTGAACACGAAAATTTGCTCTCCGACAATCAAAAACCGACGCACCAATTTTTTACAACAGGAAATCCTGCAAAAGTACGTGATGTTATTTCACGACTGCTGGAGAGAGGCATTGTTGTCAAAACAGTCCCGGATTCCGTACAATAGAAGACATGGAGAGATTGAAAGGCAAACGGGTAGCACTTGTCGGTTTGTCGAAAGAAGGGCAGGATGCGCTGAAGTTTTTTCTTTCTTTGGGAAATACCGTACTTTGCGCTGATCGGCGGGAAAAAGATGCTTTTTTTTCAGAATATCCACAATTAAAGAACGAACCGGTAACATGGAGTTTCGGCCCAGCGTATCTTTCGGATTTGGGAAATGCAGATATTATTGTCCGGACATCCGGAATGGCTCTTTCCACGCCCGAACTGCAGGAAGCAAAAAAGAGCGGGAAAGAGCTGACGAGCAGTACAAAACTTTTTTTTGAATTCTCTAAAGCTCCGATCATCGGTGTAACCGGAACAAAGGGAAAAGGCACAACCAGCACCCTTTTGTATGAGATTTTGAAAAAGGCAGGAAAGACAGTATATCTTGGCGGAAATATCGGAATTCCGCTTTTATCAACCGTCTCTTCCATAACGCCTGATCACTGGGTTGTCCTTGAATTATCTTCATTTCAGCTTGAGGATCTGACAATGAGCCCGCATATTGCCATTGTACTCACCATCACACAGGACCACCTGGCAAACTACGATCCGCTCGCTACGAATTTTCATACCTCCCGTGAAGCATATGTAGAAGCAAAAAAACAGATAGTCTGTCATCAGGGGATATCAGATATTGCAATTCTCCACGCGGATGATCCGACTTCTTTGTTTTTTGCCCACGAGACTCCCGCAAAAAAATATTTTTACGGAAAAAAACCAAATGCCGATGCGATCATTGAAGGTTCTGAAGTAATGCTCAATGCAGGTAAAAGGAAAGAGAAGATCGTTTCTCTTTCCGAGCTTCAGCTTCTTGGAGCGCATAACTTGGAAAACGTGGGAGCAGCAGTGCTGGGAGCATATGTTGTGGGAGTTCCAATGGATATTATAAAAAACGTCGTACGAACATTTCAAGGTTTACCGCACCGCCTGGAAAAAGTAGGGGAGAAACACGGAGTGACTTTTATTAATGATTCTTTTTCCACAACGCCCGAAACCACAATTGCAGCCATCCATGCGTTCAATAAGCCCATTATTTGTATCCTGGGAGGATCGGAAAAAGGATCGGATTTTACCGCAATGGGAACCGTGATAGCCAAAAGCCCGGTGAAAAAGGCAATTGTGGTCGGCCAGATGACAAACCGGATTATCAAAGCCCTGGAAAGTGCAGGATTTGAGGGTGACACAGTGACCGGACTGACCTCCATGCACGATATGGTGAAAGAGGCAGTCGGGAACGCCAAAGCTGGGGATGTTGTGCTTTTATCTCCTGCGTGCGCGTCATTTGACCTTTTCAAAAACTACAAGGAACGGGGCAACCAGTTTACCTATGAAGTTTCCCTTCTTTAGACGTTCGACACAATCAATCGGATATTCACAGCACCATAATTCTCCTCACGGGAGCGACCGGGTGCTGATCGGGCTTCTTGTTCTTTTGACGCTGGTCGGCATTCTCTTTGTCTATGATTCGTCGGTTGTTATTGCCATACGGGATTTTTCCGACAGGTTTTATTTTGCCAAAGAACAGATCAAATGGATTGCGTTGGGCTGGATCGTATTGAGCGTGTTTTCATTCATTTCGTATAAAAACTGGTACAGGGCGGCAGTTCCGATACTGATGGCAACGATCGGACTTTTATTGGCAGTATTCATACCCGGAATTTCCGTGAAGGCACTTGGAGCCAGGCGATGGATCAATCTGGGATTTATGAATCTGCAGCCTGCGGAGTTTGCCAAACTGGCGCTGGTCATGTATCTCTCGGCGTGGTTTTCCAGCAAAGAACGGAAGCGTTTTGTCCCATTTCTTCTTTTATTGGGGATGGTTGTCGGGCTTATCCTTCTCCAGCCGGACCTCGGGACTGCATTCATAGTCCTTATGATTGCCGTCCTTCTGTACTTTTTTTCCGGAGCGCACCTCATTCAATTTGTATTTCTCATTCCAGTTCTTATTATCGGCGTTTTTCTTCTGGCAGTTGTATCACCGTATCGGTTTGCCCGTCTCACCTCATTTATCAATCCTGAAAAAGATCCTTTGGGAACGTCCTACCAGATCCGTCAGGCAACCTTAGCTTTAGGGTCAGGAGGCTTGATGGGAGTAGGCATCGGAAAGTCGCGCCAAAAGTACGAATACCTGCCTGAGGCCAATACGGATTCGATTTTTGCCATCATAGGAGAGGAGACCGGACTGGTCGGAGCTACAGCAATATCACTCCTTTATGTCATAATACTCTATAGGGGATATATAATTGCAACCGGGGCAAAAGACGGATTCGGGAAACTCTTAGCATTGGGGATTTCATCATGGGTAGGACTTCAGTCCATGATAAATATCGCAGCAATTTCAGCGCTTATCCCTCTGACCGGAATACCGCTGCCCTTGATTTCCTACGGCGGATCAAATTTAGTGGTCATGCTGGCCGGACTGGGGATATTGATAAATATAAGTAAACACTAATTCATTCGTCATTGCGAGGAAGTCTTATGACGAAGCAATCTCTATAATAAAGATCGCCACTCCCGATTATATCAGGATCGCGATGACACTATATTATGGGTAATCCAACCATTCTTATCACTGGCGGGCACTATACGCCGGCTCTTGCAGTTATTGAAGAAATGCAAGAAATCCATCCTACATGGAAGATTCTGTGGGTTGGCAGGAAATACGCATTTGAAGGAAGCCGTGTCCCTTCGTCGGAATATACCTGGATTCGTCTGATGGGTATTCCGTTTATCAATCTTACAACCGGCAGGCTTCAGCGGAGTTTCTCCGTGTATACCATTCCGTCATTATTGAGGTTTCCTATCGGTATCATGCAATCACTAGGAATTCTCTGGAAATACAAGCCATCTCTCATTGTATCGTTCGGCGGTTACATCGCTCTTCCCGTTGCTATAGGAGCATTTGTTTTTGGCATTCCCGTCATTACGCATGAACAAACCCATGCCTTGGGGCTGGCCAATTCCATCATTGCCCGGATTGCAAAAAAAATATGCGTCACATTCCCCGAAACGCTTTCTTTGTTTCCGAAAAAGAAAGGGGTCCTGACCGGACTTCCTATCCGATCACAACTGTTTGCTCCGCCCAGGGCTCCTACATTTGGTATCCCGAAAGAAACCCTCCCGATCCTGTATATTACCGGAGGATCAACGGGCGCCCGGTCGTTAAACGACAAACTTTTTCCAATAATTCCGAAACTACTCAACACCATGATGGTTATTCATCAAACCGGTGATGTGTCGAGTCAAAAAGCAGATGGAGTAAAAAAACAACTAAAAGAGAAAACCAATCGGTATATTATTGCACCGTTTTTTGACGTAAAAGATATTTCCTGGATTTATCAGAATGCGGATGTCGTTGTCGGGAGAGCTGGAGCCAATACCGTCGCGGAAGTTTCAGCTCTCAATAAGCGTGCAATTTTTATACCCTTGCCATGGGCCGGAGGAAATGAGCAAATGAAGAATGCCGAACAGTACCAATCAACCGGAAATGCCATTGTTATCAAGCAGGATACGGTAACCGACGTGAGCGTCATTCAAGCAGTCAACACCCTTTTAGGACGGGTAAAAACCAGTTCCTTATTTTCAGCAAAAAATAAAAACACGGGAACGTCGAATATGGTCAGAGTGATTGAATCTTTACTTTCTTCGTATGCCAGGTAGTGATTCCGCACTACGATGCGAACCTACATTGGCAATACATACTATGAATATAATAGAGGAAATAGATAAATGAACGTACAGTCCGTTTTCGCATCGTAATAAACGATGCAGTGCGGAACTACTACCTGGTATGCAGGGAATTAAATGGCTGACGTATCGGAAATTACGGTTTTTTATTACGCTGGTTTTGCTTGTCATTATTTTTGGGGGTATTGTTTACACAATCCGATATGGATTTGAAGTACAGCGCATTGAATTTTTGGGTGAGGGGATGGATATACAGCTCAATGGTCGCATGATATCCGGCAACATGATTTTTTTCCCCAGCCAAAAAATCCGGCAGGATCTTCTTCGGGAATATCCCCAGTTGAAAGATGTGTCTATCAGGAAGCAATTTCCTCACACAATCACGATTATTCCTATTCTTCGGACTCCGTTTGCAATTCTGGCTACGTCGAAAGCTTCATACGGGGTTGATGCGGAAGGGAATGTCGTTGGCGTAGGGATACACGATACATCATTACCGGAATTGGACATTGATGTTGGGACAGTACGGGTTGGAACCGCAGTGACAGATCAGAATGTCCAAAGTGCGCTTCAATTTTTGAAACAAAGTACGCTGCTCCTTCCGGTTTCCGCTATTAGTACAAGTGAAGACGGATTGTCGCTTCGGGCAAAAAGCGGACAAACAGAGATATTATTTACCCAAAGTCAACCTGTTGATTCGCTGATGGCCACTTTACAAACGCTTATAACGGGAGTTAGAATAAAAGGAACCATGCCCAAAATCATTGACCTCAGGTTTACCAAACCGGTCATACAGTGGTAACCAGGTAGTAGAGTTTCGACACGTTTTCGTTCTTTGCCGAAAACAATATATTGTCTGGTTATATGGGATAAACGAATTATATAAAAAATATGCTGAAGTTTCGAAAACGTATAGTGCAAAGGTCGAAACTTCACTACCTGGTATGCCGGGTAGTGAATGTTCGATACATGTGAAGACACATGTTTAACTATTCAGCGAATAGAAAGGTAATAAGTCTTTATAAAAAGGAAAGTGTTATTTTCTTTCCGTAAGGAAGATCGAACATCTACTACCTGGTATGGCTCGAGATAGAATAATTTCAGGAATTGATATCGGAACTTCAAAAATTACGACGCTTGTTGCCAGTGTCGAGGAGGACGGGGAACTCCGCATCATCGGTGTTGCCACTACGACCAGTCACGGGATCAGGAAAGGACAAATCGTCAATATTGAGGAGGCAACATCCGCAATATCAGACTCTTTGGAGGCAGCAGAGCGGATGGCAGGAACTTCAGTCGGAAAAACATTTCTTTCTGTGGGGGGAGCCCACATCGCATCCCTGAACAGCCACGGCGTTGTCGCGGTTGCCGAGCCTGACAGGGAAATTACCCCCAATGACGTCAAACGGGTCATTGATGCAGCCAAAGCCATATCCCTTCCCTCGTCCCGGGATATTCTCCACGTGGTTCCCAGGGGATTTATCGTGGACGGACAGGAAGGGATTGTCGACCCCGTCAACATGACGGGGGTCCGTCTGGAAGTTGAAACGCACATGATCACCGGCGGATCCATTGCGATCCGGAACCTTCTCAAGTGCATAGAAGATTTGGGTGTTGAGGTCGGAGGATTGGTGTTTGCGGGACTTGCCGCTGCGTACGCGTCCCTTTCGGATACCGAAAAAGAGTTGGGTGTGGTGCTGGTAGACGTAGGCGGCGGAACAACGGACATAGCCATATATGTGGACGGAGCATTATCCTATTCATCCGTTATTCCCATTGGAGCTATCAACATCACGAAAGACATTGCTGCGGGCCTGCGGATCTCCCTCGAAAGCGCGGAAAAGATAAAGTTGGCCCTTGGCAATGTGCCAAAAACAGTCGCGCTCCCCGAGGAAGCTTCAGGTTTTGGAGAAACCGCCTTCGTTAAAACTTCGGCGGTCGAAGGAGGAAAGGCAAAAACAGATTCAAAAGATGAGATAGATTTATCCGCGCTCCACCTGACGGAAGAACTCCGGACCATCTCAAGAAAAACGCTTGTTGAAGGGATTATCAAACCGCGGCTGAATGAAATTTTCAGCATGGTCGGAATGGAAATCAAAAAGAGCGGATTTGGCGGCATGACGCCCTCCGGAATTGTCCTTACCGGCGGAGGCGCGCTTACCGCGGGAGCTGTGGAATCAGCCAGACGCAACCTTGCCATGCCGGTTCACATCGGGATGCCCCACAACATCACCGGACTGGTGGATGAGATTATGACCCCCGCCTACGCGGTCAGTTTCGGCCTTCTACTGTACGGGGTAAAATCTGATAAAGATGAGGGACCCTTGTTCGGGGGATTTGGGAAAATCAGCGATAAAATTCAAATCAAAGGTATTGCAGGCAAAGTTATCGATCTTGTAAAATCGTTTTTACCATAAGTATTTATTCCTTCCGAATTCACTGCCCCCAAAGAAGGAAGCATATATGCTCATAAAACCGGACAGCGCGGTGTTTGCGAAAATAAAAGTCGTCGGGATCGGCGGGGGAGGATGCAATGCCATCGGGTCCATGATCCAGGGCAACCAGATAACAGGCGTTGAATTTATCGCAATAAATACCGATGCCCAGGCACTTCTGGGAAATCCTGCTCAAACTAAAGTCCAGATCGGCGATATGCTCACGCGTGGATTGGGAGCAGGAGGGAATCCTGATATCGGCAAACAGGCAGCGGAAGAGTCCAGGGAAAAAATAAAAGACTACCTGAGGGAAAGCGACATGGTGTTTCTGACCTGCGGAGAAGGCGGCGGAACCGGTACCGGGGCCATCCCGATTATTGCAGAAATCGCCCGTGAAGTCGGCGCTCTCACTGTTGCCGTTGTGACTAAACCATTCCGATTTGAGGGAACGCGGAGAATGGTAACCGCCGAAGAGGGGATCATGGACCTCAAAGATAAAGTCGACACCCTGATAGTCATCCCCAACCAGCGGCTCCTGGAAGTGATTGACCGGAAAATGACCCTCCTGGATGCGTTCCGGGTGGCTGATTCGGTTCTTACCCAGGGAGTACAGGGGATTTCCGACCTTATCACCATGCCGGGACTGATCAACGTTGATTTTGCCGATGTACGGTCCATTATGATGAATGCCGGGTCCGCGCTCATGGGCATCGGGACCGGAGTCGGGGAAAACAGGGCCTCAACCGCAGCCCGGACCGCCATTACTTCACCGCTTCTGGAGCTTTCCATTGAAGGGGCAAAGGGTGTCCTCTTTAACATCATCGGCGGAACGGACCTGACCATGTCCGAGGTAGACGAGGCAGCCAAACTGATTGCTGCTGCGGTAGATCCGGACGCCAACATCATATTCGGAGCTACCATTGACGAAACGCTGGTTGACCAGATAAAAATCACCGTGATAGCCACCGGATTTGACGAAACCAAACGGAAACTGCAGGAGCTCTCAAACCGCCAGCCTTCGTACCAAAGGCAATCTTTTGCCCAGCCGTTTATTAATGTGAGGCAAGGGGATACAGGAATGACTCCTTTGTCAAAAACAAGTCCAATCCTGACGCCGGTTGACGACACTCCCCCGCCGGAGGAGGATGAATTCGACATCCCCGCCTTTTTACGTCAGAAGAATTAGATTCATTTTTATTCTTGACTTCGTAATAAATACCCGTTACATTACTTCTGTATGATTACAGATGCAGATGTAACAAAACTTAAAAAAACGTTTGCTACCAAAGACGATCTTAAAAAATTTGCTACCAAAGACGATCTCAAGGCACTGGAAGCTCGTCAAGATAAAAAATTTACCACGAAGGATGATTTAAAAATATATGCCACTAAGAATGACATGATTGATTTTAAAGATACGATACTTCATGAAATTAAGGGCCTTCGTGAAGAAGTTACCATCGTTATCGGTTATAAAGACCAGATTGAAGATATTGATTACCGCGTTGAGCGATTGGAGAAACACACAAAGATTCCGCCTATTGCTTTATAAAGAAACCATATAACTTAGTCTCCGATTTTACATCATCATTCTAAAGAATGAAATTTCCACCTGGATATGAAGAGTCTATAAAACATCCCGTTTCGTGAAGAATTGAAGCTAACTAAAATTACTATCGGGTAGATAAAAACAGTTATAGGGGAGAGTAGCTTCAAAGTAACGTCTTAAAACGGAGGTTGTACGACGTAATATTATCAATTTATCTTCTTTCTTTTTTACGATGTATAATGGTGATATGTTTAAACCTAAAACAGAACGCATAGAAAAATTATCGAAACTTTTTCCCGATAGGATTAAGGAACTATCCAATATTTTCTCTAGTAAAACGAATGTATACCTCGACTGGGCAAACATGTTCCATTGGTCATCACGGCTTAAGTGGCATATTCAGGTGAAACGTCTCAAACAACTCTTTAATTCATTCAGTACGATCAATACCGTGAATTTGTACAATGGCATTCTGGACGGTGACGATGGTTCAAAGCAGTTTATGGAGGATGCGAAGTCATACGATTACATCACGATTTCAAAACCCGTTAAGATCATGCGACTTTCGATTGACGTGTCTGGCATACCGGCAAACTCTCCTACAGTGCTGGAAAATTTTATCAAAAAGCCACTTCTTCGAAAGCTCAATATAGAAACCATTGAATATCTCAATGGCAAGCTCAAAGAGCTGTACGATCAGGGCACGAAATACTTGGAAGTAAGGAAATGCAATTTTGACGTGGAAATCGGACGAGACATGATGCTCGATTTTGAACGAAACAACGCCTCTTCATTTATCCTATGGAGCGGAGATAGTGATTTTGCCGATCCTGTAAGACAACTTATGAAAGATAGGAAGAGGGTGTTTATCTTTGCCACGTCACGACGTGTGTCTGTAGAATTGCAGGAAACGGAAGTACCGATTTACGATATCCAAAAAATTCGTAACTTCATTTGCGAGCCGTACGAAATACAACAGGATATCCGTGGTAAGCTCTAAAAAAAGCAAAAAGGACTCTTTGCAGAGCCCTTAAGCCTTCGAATTTGATCGTTACCGATCAAAATCCATTATACACAGTCTTTAGCTTCAGATCAAGTTTAGAGGCATTACGAAGCTATTTTTATCTATTGACAAGGTATTTATACCTACTGCTTTTAGTTATCTTCNNCCTGTCCTATAAATCCCCGCCTTCCTTAGACAGAAGAATTAAGGCGAAGAAATATAGTCAGGTGCCGACTGGCACCCAGCAAAGTCAGGTACTGAATAGTACCTGGCATTCCTAAGGCAGAAGAATTAGTTTCATTAGATTTCTTGACTTAAGGCTAATTCTAGCTGTGTTGAATCAAATTCCAATATTTGAAGAGGTTTTTCTTTTACTTGAAGTGTGATTCCAGTTAGTTCCTTAATTTTATCTCCAACTGGTTTACAAGCCACCCCCAAATATACTGTGAGTTCAGTGGGCGTAAGAGCACATGTAGATCCACGAGTTTCATGTCCATCAGAATAAGAAGGATGAGCTATGCATAAATTACCTTTTTTAGATGGACAAATACTTGGGCAACAGTTTCCACATTGATCACAAGGGATATCATCCTTCATACCTAATAGATTCTCTTTGGTATTCATAAATAGTATTATAGGATATAATAGAGAATAAAACAAGGGGAATGTAGCTTCAAAATTACGTCGTAATTAACCATTGTGCGACGAGTTATTTATGTAAAAGA
>DPYI01000006.1 GCA_003545435.1 Patescibacteria group bacterium
AGAATACTATGTTGATTTCTGCATAAGCGGTGTCAAACAGACACTTTCTGAATTTTTTACTTCTGCTAATTACAAAGAAGGAGATCCGGAAGCTTCGAAAGCCCGTTATATGGTCGTGCATGTTGAAGATGATAGTCTGCAAGCAGACGGGCATATTTTAAGACAACTCGGAGGAATGAATATCGGAAAGCTTTCGTATGATGCTCCTTGGAACATAGAAGCTACAGAGAAAGATACGGTCTTTCTCATAACAAAAGAATCATTTGAAAACGCATGTCTTCCGAAATCAGTTCAAGAGTTGGAACAACGTGCAACANNCTATCCATGAGCTTGACAGAGAAGACGATAGGATATAGATAAGATTCATATACCAATCTACTAAATCTTCAAGATATACCTGTCTTTTTTGACAAATAGAACTTATTTGTTTATTATCCGAGTGCATTATGAGATCCCAACAAGAAGTTGATACTACCCTTCAAAACCCCATTTTTTCAAATGAAGGGTCAGACTCTCAAAGTCAATTACCGTTCGGATTTGCAAATCGCACAGAGCGGATGGGAAGTAGTGCCATCAGGGAGATTTTGAAATTAACAGAGTCGCCTGATGTCATTTCTTTTGCCGGCGGACTTCCGGCACCGGAAAGCTTTCCAACAAAGCTGTTGCCCACGCTGGAACAAGAAGCACGACGTCGATACGGCGGTACGATATTGCAATACGGCACAACCGAAGGATTTTTACCTCTGCGCAAAGCAGCAGTGGGAATGTTACAAGAACGGGGTGTTTGGGTAAATTCTCTGGAAGAAGTTCGAATAACGAGCGGTTCGCAACAAGCTCTGGATTTACTCGGAAAAATTTTGATCAATCGGGGCGCTAGAGTCATTGTTGAGAGCCCGACGTATTTAGGCGCGCTTCAGGCATTTAATGCCTACGGACCGGAGTATGTAGAGGTGGAAACCGACCAAGACGGCATGATACCGGAGTCTTTAGAGGAGGCGCTTCGTGCTGATGGTGTTTGTATGGTTTACTCGGTGCCGGATTTTTCCAATCCTACCGGGATCAGCATGTCTTTAGAACGCAGGATTGAGATTGCCCGAATACTTCAGGAACAGTCTTTGAAAAAAGGAAAAATAATTCCTTTTATAGAAGATGATCCGTATGGACAATTGCGTTATGAAGGTAAACAGCTTGATCCCGTCCAGAGTTTTGCGCCTCACCATGTCATTTATCTGACCACACTGTCAAAGATACTGGCTCCGGGTTTTCGAACCGGTATGGTAGTAGCCCGTCCGGAGGTGCTCAGCATGCTCGTAAAAGCCAAACAAGGGGCAGATTTATATACCAGTAATATTTTACAGGCACAGGCAGCCGTCTATATCGGTGATGGCTTATTGGAACAGCACATACCCGAAATAATTGGTTTATATAAACCAAGACGGGATGCGATGCTTAAAGCGCTGGCAGAACATTTTCCCCAGCCGGAATTTTCCTGGTCACACCCTGAGGGTGGATTATTTATCTGGGCAACTGGGCCTGAAGGTATGGTCATGGAGGATGTTTTAAAACAAGCTGCAGGAGAAAAAGTAGCCTTTGTGCCGGGATCGCCGTTTTTTGCCAGCGACAGAGGATATAATACCATGCGGCTTAATTTCTCCTTTCAATCGGAAGAAAAAATTGACAGAGGCATGGAAATATTAGGTCGGATAGTAAAAGCGAATCTTCCTTAAAACACGAGTCGAAATACCTTATTGAGAA
Source organism: Patescibacteria group bacterium (assembly GCA_003545435.1). GTDB lineage: Bacteria > Patescibacteriota > Microgenomatia > UBA10105 > UBA927 > UBA10108. The sequence continues at coordinate 1,756 of DPYI01000006.1, forward strand.
ATAGTGTAGAATATTCATCAATGAAACAACGGTCATCCTTCGTCTGCCAGCAGTGCGGGTATGAGAGCCCCCAGTGGTACGGAAAGTGCCCCGGGTGCGGGGAGTGGAATAGCATGGTAGAGACGCTTCGCGAAATCTCAAATCACAAATCTCAATTTCCAAACAAATCTTCCAGCCTTCACCAAGGCTTCGGCGGGCAAGCAAAACCGCAGAAGTTGTCGGAAGTAAAACATATTGAAAAGAATCGGCTGAAGAGCGGGTTTGGGGAGTTTGACCGCGTGGTCGGCGGGGGGATCGTACCGGGNNGTGGGAGGAGAGAATATTACCGTGTTGGCAGAGAATAATGTGGAGGGAATTCTTGATGCGATGAATACTGTCATTGCGAGGAGTGGAACGACGAAGCAATCTTTACAATTATCTGAGGGATTGCCGCGCCCCTCTCCGCCAAGTGGAGGATTCGGGGCTCGTAATGACAAGGGGATCCCGGCTCGCGCTTCGCTTGGCCGGGATGACAATATCACTATGGATGACAAAAGAGGGGTGGTGGTAATCGACTCTATCCAAACCATGGCGTCGGATGAATTATCCGGCATGGCAGGATCAGTCGGGCAGATCCGGTATGCTGCAGAACAGTTTGTGAGATTGGCTAAAACCACAGGAATTCCGATCATTATTATTGGCCACGTGACCAAAGAAGGGGAGATAGCAGGACCTAAAATCCTTGAACATATGGTTGATACGGTTCTCTACCTTGAGGGTGAGCGGTATCAGGATGCAAGAATCTTAAGGACGCTGAAAAACCGGTTCGGCGCTGTTGAGGAGGTCGGAATTTTTGAAATGCGGGAAAAAGGACTTCTTGAGATAGCAAATCCAAGCGAGATATTCCTCAAAGACCGAGTTAAAAATGTCCCCGGGTCTGTCGTGACGGTTATCATGGAGGGAAGCCGGCCGCTTTTGATTGAAATTCAAGCTCTTGCCGTACCCAGCCAGCTTGCAATACCTCGGCGGGTCGGGAATGGGGTGGATTACAACCGGCTCCAGCTCCTGACTGCAGTTCTTCAGAAGCGGCTAGGCGTACCGCTTGCAACATTTGACATTTTCGTCAACGTATCAGGCGGGTTAAAGATTGCAGAACCCGCTGCGGATCTTGCCGTTTGTCTTGCGATCCTTTCTTCGTTCAAAAATAAACCATTAGACCCGAAAACCGCAGCATTCGGCGAAGTCGGACTTCTGGGAGAAATTCGGGGTGTGAGATACGAGGAGCGGAGGATCAAAGAAGCCAAACGCTTAGGTTTTACAACGGTTATTACTTCCGGAACAGGCAGGAGCGTAGCGGCAATCGCAAAACTTTTTTCTTAACATTTCTTAACTCCCGTTTTAAAAGTTGCTTTATCCTGTCGATTTTTGCAATAATAGAGCCATGAGTCAAAAAGAAGCCGTACGGCGATGGATAGACAGCGCTGATGATGATTGGGAGACTGCAGAAGCGCTTTACAAAAGTAAAAAGTTTGCGTACTGCCTATTTTTTAGCCATTTAGCACTGGAAAAATCATTCAAAGCGCTTTTCATCTCTCAAAAAGACACTGTCCCGCCGATTACACATGACGTTCTTCTCCTTGCGAAAAAAACCGGACATCCTCTGAACGAGCGAAGCATTGCAGATTTTTCCGAGATAACCACATTTAACGTTGAAGCGCGATACGACGTATATAAAACAGAACTTCATAAAAAAGCAACTCGTGCATTTACCAAAATGTATATGGATAAAATATCGCTCATACGACTATGGATAAAAAAACAGTTATAACTCAAGACCTATCCGATCTGCTTTCGCGGTATGTAGCACGTATACGGGAGGCAGGCATACCGATTGAAAAGGTTATTCTTTTCGGTTCTCATGCGCGCGGAACGGCCAAACCCGAAAGTGATATTGATCTTTGCGTCGTTTCTTCTCAATTTGGGCGCGATTACCACACGTCGATGGTACAATTGCGGATACTTCTTTCTGATATTGACAGAGCAGTGGATGTTGTTCCTTATACCCCTGAAGACTTGCTGGACAAATATGATCCGCTTGCACATGAAATTCGCCGATACGGGATTCCGGTACTGTAACAGAGAGCATCACAATCTGCCGCAAAAAAACTAGGTCGGTGGATTCATTGCAAAACTTGCAGGACTTATCCAAGCGACCATTGCAGTTGTCCTTTTGAGTTTATAAAACGAGGTATTTCCCCCTATTCCGTACGAAGTCCTGCCCCTCCTCCCCCGGCAAAGGGCGATCTGCCGCCGGGAAGAGGCATCGGACCGAGAGGCCCCCTCATTGGATCAGGTAACGGTCTCTCCGGCTCTACGGTCTTGACTGGATGTTTTTTTGGGGGGGCACTCGGGGCTTCATCTGGTTTTAGGTTTTCTTCTCTTTTTTCTGGAGGGGTCATATATAAGAGAGAATATACCATGTTTATCCGAAAAGTCAAAAAAATAGAGGATGGATGGGAATTTTTGTATCCAATTTGCTACAATATATCTAATTGATTTGATGTGGAGCGTTTAAAACACGTATGAACATTGTCATCACGACGGAGACCTATCTGCCGTTTATAGCGGGAGTGTCAACGTCAACAGACAATATCGCGCGGTTCATGGCCCGGAGAGGTCATCAAGTGACGATTGTCGCACCCCGTCCAACAGGAAAAGACGATGTTCCAAGAGAACCGAACCTCCAAATCCTGCGTGTTCCAGCTTTTATAGACCCATTTTTCCACGAAAAGACATTTTCTCCGATTCCGCTTCCCATACCGGAGCTCCTTAGGATTTTAAAAAAGGATCATGTTGATCTTGTCCATATCCAGGAGCCGGGTGCTATAGGCTGGTGTGCGCTCATGATTGCAAAGGTGCGGGGAATACCTGTATTTGCAGCGCTTCATACAGATCCGGAACAGATCATGCGGATTATTGCTGTCCGATATTTTAAACACATCATTGTTTGGTTTCTTTTGACCTACGAACGCCTTTTCTACAACGCCACGTCCATGATCATGGTGCCTACATCTACGTTTCGGAAAAGCCTTCATTCGATAGGCATTACCCGGCCTATTGTCCCGGTTTCCAATGGAGTAGACACGACTATCTACCGACCATTGGACAAAAAACAGTTGAATGCATATCAAAAGAGCCGCGGTTCACATGAGGTGCGGTTTCTCTACCTTGGACGCGTGGATACGGATAAGCATATTGATGTCATCATCCGGGCGCTAGGAAAAACCAAGCCGTCTATCCGTTTGATTATCGTTGGGAAAGGCAATACTGAAGAATCATTGCATGCGCTTGCCCGCGAACGGGGAGTTTCAGAGAAAATTTCGTGGCTTGGTCTCCTCACAGGACCGTCGGTCATAAAAATGTACCAAACATCCGATTGCTTTGTCATCATGAGCCCGTATGAGACACAATCGATCGTGACCCTGGAAGCTATTGCCTGCGGACTTCCTGTCCTTGCCTGCAACAAAGGAGCACTTCCCGAGCTTTGCCACGACGGGGTGAATGGGTACACAGTGCCGGCGGGTGATTTCAAAACTCTTGCTAAAAAAATGGATCTCCTTGCTTCTGACCGAACGCTTCGCACCAAGATGGGGAAGGAGAGCAGGAAAATCAGTCTGCCGCATGATCGAGCGAAGGCATTGGCCACCCTCGAGGCGTTTTACAAAACAACACTAGCCTTAAAGTCAATTCCGGAGTAAGGACATTACGCTCTTTTTGCTTTAACCAGCATTGTTCCAAGGACGACGATGATGAGCGCAAGAAATCCTATAACGCTCAAAACAAGAGGCGAGAGGAAGAGATTTTTCGGTTGAATCGTTATGTTGATATCAAATTCCTTCACATCTCCGGTAAAGTAGACCGTTTGTTCACCCTGATAGTTCCGGTACGCAATAATGACCTTGTGTTCTCCTTCTTCAACCCCACTCACTTCAGCACAGGTGTTAAGTTTGGCTACGCCATGAGGATCTCATTATTGACAAATGTATTCTTTTGTATTACATTGTAGTTGTTCTATGAAAAGGAAGACTGCCTTGGTATGGGATGTGTGGAATGAGAAACATATTCAAAAACACGGCGTTTTAAAGAAAGAAGTTGAAGAAGCATATCAAAATGAGTTTGGAAGATCTGATTCGTACTTATTTCGGCAGTCAATATATGGAAAAACAGGTAAAGGAAGACTTATTACCGTCGTTGTGTCTTATGCAAAACAACCAAGACCATATGTCATATCAGCACGCGTTATGAGTAAGAAAGAAAGGAGGGATTACTGTGAAAACTAAGTCGTTATATCGCCCAAAACCAATTCCACCGTTTAAAACTCTTGATGAAGAGGCGGATTTTTGGGATACACATGACACATCGCTTCTTGGGAAAGTTCCGCTTATGAAACTTCCTCTTCTTGAGTCGGAAAAAGAAGACGTGATGACGGTACGCTTGCAACGGAGCGTCAAGGAGCGGCTTTCCCGTTTTGCCCGCGCTAAAGGCATCAATTCTTCCACACTTGCCAGGATGTGGATTATTGAGAAGTTAAACGCGCTTGCCTGACATGAGTCTTCTTTAAGTATTTTCATGATTTTTCATGGTACAATGAGGGAGATGAGGAATAATTCCGTACCAAAGCAGGGGAAAGAGTCAGCGGTAAAGACTGCGGAAAAACCGGTAGTCAAGCCGGTGGTTGCCACAACCCCTGCCTTTACCAAAGCTCTTGCCCGCGAGATCGTCAAAAATCTGGCAGCATTCGGGAGGATGACGGCAAAACCCTTCCAGGGGAATCCGTTCCAGCGGGAGCCGAAAAAACAGGAAAAAACAGAAGAAAAACCCACAGGCGACTATCCGATTTTGGTGGACACCAGCGTTTTCATAGACGGACGGATCGTCCCGATTGTCAATTCCGGTTTTTTCAGCGGTACGTTTGTTGTTCTCCAATCGGTATTGGGCGAACTCCAGCACATAGCAGACAGCGATGACTCTTTAAGGCGCGCCAAAGGCAGAAGGGGGTTGGATGTGGTCAACAGCCTCAAGCGCCAGCGGGTCAATCCGAGGGTTACCACAGTCGTATCGCCGGCTGACGTTGATGAGAAAGAGGTGGACCAGAAGCTGGTCCGGTTGGCAAAACTCTGGAGCACACCGGTCCTCACGGTTGATTTTAACCTGGCCCAGGTCGCGCGGGCTCACGGAGTCAGAGTGCTCAATATCAATGATTTATCCCAGGCCCTCAAACTTGCTCTGATACCCGGTGAAGAGCTGGCTGTCAAAATTACCCATCCCGGGAAAGAGCGTATGCAAGGAGTGGGATACCTGACAGACGGCACGATGGTCGTTGTCGAGGATACAAAAGAGCGGGTAGGGCAGGAGGTCGTTGCCGTTATCACCAAAGTCCACCAGAGCCCCGGAGGACAGCTGTTTTTTGCGAGGTTGAAGTAAAGAGAAATAAAGAGCATATTGACAGCACGTTTTATTTTTGTTATCCTCCTTTTTAAGTTTCTCACATCGCCTTGATGTTCAACACCCTTAGGTAGTATCGGGAAACGAATACACGTTCATACTACTGCGACGTTGAACATAGTTATTACCGGCCAAGAAATCATGATTAAGCCGGTTTTTTTATGGAAAAAGGAGGTGAGACAGTATGGCTCTTTGCACACGCGAATGTCCATTTTGCCCAGGCGAAGAAGCACAGGGGAGAATATTGAGGATAAGAGAAAGTATAGCCCAAGGGGTTTGGTCTCCGGAATTTCCGACAGAGCTGGAAGTGAGTTTTTCCCCACCGAATGATGAGGGACCAGCATTTGAAGATCCGGTATTTGGTCAGGTGAATAGTGTAACGATGAAGAATGCTGAACAGAGCAATGGAGTTACTTGCTATATCAATGGAAATGAAGTTCATATCTTATGGCCTTTACATGGGGAGAAGCGGTTTCTTCATGATGAAGGGATATGGGATATCCCCGGGTAAAGAGATTTGTAAGGAGTGAGTCGTTTTATTTGTATAGTCATAGAGTACATTTTTTGTGATTTACTTCACACATGCCGTCCCCGGTATTAGATTCTTTACCATTTTCCATAAGTTATCCACAATTTTTTACCAAAATCGAAATAGAGCGATTTTATGAGGGAAAATGAGCCTAAATAACTATAAGATAATCCTATAATGTAGTAGCAAAATGCTATAGGACTTGACAAGACCAAAAAAAGTCTTTTAAATAGAATCATGGGATTACAACTACTGCTGGCAAAAATTGGTTTGGGACATCCGCCAACCGGCGGAAACGACGCGGGAGACGTCCGAATCAAGCGGATATCTCCCATGACCCGAGAGCGATTGCGCTTTGAGGACGAAGCAAAAGCGCAGTTTCAGTCCTTGAAAAAGAAAGGGCTGAGCATTCCGGTGTTTACTTTGTAAATTTCAGGGAAAATTCAGGAAAGGGTGGGAGGAGAGAGAGAAGTATTGCAAAGAATAATAGCGTGTAGATCTTGCCATTATCCCACAATACTTACTTGCTCGCAGGGCTTACAGCCGTGCCTCACAAGAGCGTATTTGCGGGATATGCAGCATTAAAACTCGAAGACTCGTTAAATGCTGCATTAAAAAAGCATCACTACCGCTAGCATGTGTTGGTTTGGGATCGCTACGTATAGTAATGCTTTTTCTTTTGAGTATCGTACCCATCAAGCGGGTGCAAATACCTTAGTGGTAACAATAGCAATGACGTGAATAGTCTGTCAAATTTTTTTTTGAAGCTGAAACATCTTCTTTAGCGGATTATATCTTCATTATTCCACCCACCTTTATTTGCCTCGTGGCTTTCCTGCCTACCGGCAGGCAGGTCAGTACTATTTCCGCCAGAGGCGGACAGGCGTACACGTCGCGAGGCGCATTATCGGCGGGCAGGCATCGTTTTTCATGAAGAACATATGTCATTTCTTCCCGATTGTTTTATACGCGTCGTGATGACCTACAAAGAAGAATATGGCTGTGTCTTTCGTTTTATTCCAAAAAAAGAATAATCGATTCCCCTTATCCAGTCGGATAGTCCAGATATCAGAATGTGAAAGTTTTTCTATGTGAAGTGACGGATAAGACGGGTTGTTTCTAAAACAGAGAAGAGTTTTATATACGTGACGTTTTCGCGCACTGTTTCTTCGAACAAATTGTTTACACGTTCCGTGAAATTTCGGATTAAGATAGATTTTGGGCATGAATATCAGGTGTTATAGCGAGTTGAAATATTTTTTTATGTCTTTTGCTGAAGATAGTGTGACGCCGCGTCCTTCTTCATAGTCGCGTTTGGCTTCTTTTGCAAGTTCTTCGAGCGTTGGCTTATGGATGAGGCCGTGAGCATACCAGCCAAACAACATGCGGCCGAGTTCAGAAAGCGTCAGTCCGGCCTTTTTTGCCTGTTTTGCCACGAGTTTTTTAAACGTGGGAGAGACGTTGAATTTGATAAAGTCTGTTTTGTCGAGTGTCATGGATGTACTCATATGGTACCTATTTAATACCCATCTATTTCTATTGTCAAGCGGTATACGCAAAAATTGCGTCTGAAATGATCTCAATGGGAAATAGTTCGCCTGCCCAACAAACTATTCCCCAGAAAAATCACACCCGACGCAATTTTTATTTATAAACCTGCCTTTACCCCGTACACACGCTCTTTCGAGGCGAGGATGTAAACCTCGCGAGAAAGGAAGTGTTGTACTGGGGCAACAAATTATCCCCCAGAAAAGTCACACACTCGCAATTTAAATATCTCAAGCCTTAAATCCGCTACTTCTCCATCGTTGTTGTTCTTCCGGAGTTCTGAAACCACAAGAATGCTCTCCATTTTCAATTTTTTCAGCCAAAGTAAATTGCCAATCACTTCGAAAATTTTCTGCGGGGGTTAGTGCCGGGTCTACAGCTCCATTAGGTCCAAATTCGGAAACACACATAAAACCAGTTCTGTCAGGTGCATTTAAATTTATGTCCCCAACTGTCATACAGTGGAAGCACTCTCCACATTTTGTTTCAGCTGTTATTTTTCCCATATATAAATATCCCGCTATATTTGTTCTGGCGGGATTACCGTAACTCGCGGAACAAATCCACAAACGTCTGGTTGAGTTTCATATACCAGTACTAAATCCGGACGAACTCTTTTTATGTTTTCAAGAGGAGATTGATTCGGTCTAATCGGGAAATTTGGTCTGTCCGGCTTCAAACTCATACAGTAGGTGAGTTGTGAGTTGGGGTCGTAACAATGCAGACAGTCTTTACATTTTGGCATATCATTTTTAATTTAAACTTATAGTCAACAGATTGTAACGCTGGATTAAGGAGTTGTCAAATAGCAGGGGACCTATATAAGTAAAATTATATAGTATATATCCCTGCCTCGCCGGCTCGCCTCGATTTGACGTTTCCGGCGAAGCGGGCAGGCAGGAAAAATCAAATAGTTATGCAAAAACACGACGTGCGGTTTTTTACTTCTTACATCCGAATTGTACCGGTACCTCGAATAGCTGTAGGTTCTCCTATTGGTCTTTGTCTTTTTATATTATCGGTACCCGGCGGTTTTCCTTGACGGGATTGATCTTCGGGGGGAATCGTAGGGGAAGAGCTATCGGGAAGAGAATCACATTCGGGCATGTCATTATTTCGATTATACAGATTACAACCGGGGGACACCCTGCTTTATCATGACAACCGATACGGAGGAGGTCTGGTGACGTCATAAAAATAGTTATGCAAAAAGTTTCAGGAATCACGACTACATCTCAAAAGAAAGAGCTTTAAATAACCGTGAGATAAACGATTGTTGTGGCGCCCGAAAGGGGAGACCATGCTCTATAGCATGGCGTTCCCGGGCAACCCAAACAACTGAAAGTGTCTGTGGATCTGCAATCCAACTTAATTCTTCGAACAGTCTATCAACAGCAGTAGGATCTGGTTTTTCTGGCTCAAATACGTATGCGCCCGGAGGAAGAGGATGTTCATTTTCAATATGAGATATGCCCTGCATATATGATGAGTATACTCCGAGCATTTTAGCTTCGCAAGGCGTCCCCTTGCGAAGCTAGATTTTGCGCAATGAGAGATGCAGCTCTTTTTCCCAGTTCCACTGCGTANNCGGTGCTTTTTGGGAATAATTGAGGGTGTGGACGGGCTGGGCGTTGGGAGCGGAAAATAATTCAGAATTCAGAATTTTGAATTCAGAATTAAATGAAGAATTTAGAATTTGAATATATGGAGTAAATACCTTCAGGAGTTGGTGTTTGGTCAGGGAGAGATACGGATGGCGATCGGGAAGGTAATTGCCGATATAGGTGATGTGGCGGTTTCCGTAATATTTTTTATCAACCATGTTGGTGTGCGCAACGACAGCTACAAAAGGGAATGAGGAGTCGGCTATATTGAGCCAATACGTTTTTTCCAAGATTGGCTTGTCTGTTTCAAGGATGAGGGTCTGGGCCAACAGATGGGGGATGGCTTTGAGTTTTTGCTCATATAGCTTGGGAAATTGTATGAGTTTTATCGCGGTTGAGGAGGGAGTGGTAATCAATACGTGGTCGAATTTGAAATTTGAAATTTGAAATTTGAAATTTTTTTGATATTTGATATTTGATATTTGATATTTTGTTAAGATTGTCCCTCCTCGTTTTTTAATTGCTTCTGCGAGACGGTCAATAAATGTCTGGAACCCTTCGCGGAAATACCCCAATCTCATCGTCCGCTTGTGGAACCGAGCCCAAAGCCAGGAAGCCGGAACGCCGTTGGCATACGTGCCGAATTTTCCTTCCATTAAAGGTTGCCATAGTATATTCCATGCACGGGATCCACCGATTATTTTGAAAAACCGCTCCGCGGTGATTTTTTCCAACGGCTGCCAAAACGGATTTATTTTGCAAAATGCAAGAAGCGCAGCAGTCCTGAGCTTGTCGAAGGGGGAAAGGAGGGGGAAGGTGAGGAGGTTCATTGGGGAGTCAAGTTGGTATTGAATACAAGCGGGTTCCTGCCTCGTCGGCAGGCGGGCTGTCGTGCGCCTTTCCCCGTCCGACGTCCTCGCCCCGCGTTCCTCAAAGGTGTTTTCTTTGTCTTCTGACCACATAAATACCTTGCCGAGGTTATATAACGATTGTCGTAGCAGGTTGCGGGACTGCGGGCGCTCGACGGGGATCCCCAAACGCACGCCACTCATTTGTTTGAAATCATCTTTTCCGTCTTCCGCCTTCTGTTTCCTGTCTTCAGTCTTCTGACAGAGCGTTGAGGTGATCGGCCGCAGGATCAGCATGTCTTTTTCCAACCCTAATTCTTTTGCTAAGGAAATAAGCGCGGAATCATTGGTAAAAAAATGGTGGTAAAACAATTCCAACGACCACGTCCAGTTTGGCATCCCGCCTCGACCCGCTTCGACGCGAGGCGAGCTCGCGTCCGCTCCTCGACGCGAGGCGGGTTTGAAGCCTCCAGCCAGGCCTCCAAGGGTTTTTTCTTTTTCAAACACTGTTACCTGGTGTCCATATTTGAGCAGTTCATATGCGGCAGTCAGACCGGTGAGCCCGCCTCCGATGATAGCAATGTTCATACCCGGATTGTATCACGCGGTTGTTTTGTGTTTGAATAGCGATATTTTATGCGTAATGTCAACGATGCACGTGCATTGGAGTTAATTACGTATTAGCAGAAAAACAGATACTTAATTCTTCGGCGAGGCAGGATACCAGCCGGTATCCGGCGAGGCAAGCCCGCCGCCGCCCGCTTCGATTCGCGAAGTGAAGCAAGATGACAGCGATGTTCATAAATATATAGCAACAAATAAATAAAAGATATTATTGATTAATAAATACGGCATGATTGTGTAATGTAAATGGATCGTATAACCGGGCAGCATTCGGATACCGTTTTTTAACGGCTGACAGTGTTTCATTGTTAGGATACTGCACAATAATAAGTTGAGGTTCGGGCATATCCATAACCTCAATAGTGCGATCAGTGATATAGCGTATTGTACCGTTTGTACGGAAAAATAGCTCTTTTCCAAGATGATATTGAGGAAATGCGATAATCTGTACGCTATCGCCGGGATGTGTGTAGGCCTTCACATACCATGCTATTGAAAGACTTTCCATATTTCGCAATGTTTTATCATTCTCTACCATTATACCCGCCCTATATGTATTTACAAAAATATATGCTATGAGTAAAAGTATGCTTATGGCATATCCGACTGTCCGCAATGTGGAATATTTACTCCAAAGGATATACATGGTTCCCATACCGCATCCGATACAGATACCGACAAACGGAAAATCTATGCTTAATCGATGAAACGGGGTAGGGTTTTGCGTCAGTACCGTGCTGGTTATAAAAAGGAGCACCATGCTGGTTACCAGTACGAATGCATTGAATTTTTTCCTAACGATGAGAATCATAAAATATACCACTCCGCTGCACAAAAGAATGACTGAAAACGGATCAAGGAGAGCCATGGATCCGAAAAAATATTCGCCGACGCCGGATTTATTGTCCCGGAGAAACGAGGAGAGTATGGTGAGAATTCTTGTCGGGAGCAATGTAGTGATGTTTTGTATCGTCACTTTATTTTGGGATTCTATCCAGGTGCCGGTAAATACGTTTATTTGATTAATCCGTTGAAGAAAGAAATTGTTATACCGTACTGCATAGATAATCCATGGTGTTACTGCAAATAGTGCGATTATGGAAGCAATTGCGTACGCTATGAGGAGTTTTTTTTTCGGTTTCAGGAGCATCCTGATTACTCCCATCATTATGAGAAGCGGAGCGATAATATAGGCTGCGGTATACCCTAAATAACAGCATGCGGCGGATATCCCCAGTACAAATACGTCTAGGGGGCGTTGCTCATCCGAGATCTTCATGAAGCTGTAGATACTGAGCATAAAAAAGAATATGCCTGCATGAAAGTGTAATCCCAAACTTCCGATGTATTGCTGCGGGGCAATGAAGATAAAAGCATTTGCAGCAAAGAATGCCAGAACTTTCCTTTTTGTGATATGACGGGTCATCAGATAGACGATACATACCGTGCCCACCGTATACGGCCACGTAGACATCCGTACACCCATGACCGTCGGAAATACGCGTATAAACGGATACTGCAGGATATGGAAAAGAATCGGGAATTGGCATACCCACTCGTCAATATTCGGAAATACGCCAAACCAGTTTATTTTTTGGAATATCGGGAGCGTATAGGAGGTGGTAGCGGTAATGAATTCATCATAATGGAAATGGGTGGGTTGAATGCCGAACCACCAAAGGCTGACGAGCGTTTCAATTCCCAATAAAAGGAGAATAATTTTTTCTTTTTTTGTAACACATGAAACATGATGAGATGCGGGTTGTTTATGCAGTAAGCCACGCGTAATGAAAAAAAATGAACCCAGTAATACTATCCATGCACCGAGCGTCCGGAGACTGACGGATTGCTGATATACATCAACGGATACCGCAGCCAGGCAACATACGGCAAGTATGACAGAGAGTACGGTTTTTATTCTGTTTTTTTGCATACGGAAGAAGTTGAGAAAATCAGGTACGTATGACCCGCATTTTCGTATTGCGGGGTGGCGAGAGAGCGGAAATACAAAGGATCAATAGTCGGCATATCCGGATTATCAGACACCGCCTCAACCGTGATATAGGAGATGCGGTATTTTTTCAGGAGCGGACAAAAGACGTTCGGATTTTTGCTTTCATACATTTTTTTCATAATCAGTATCCTGTTTTCCTTGTAGCCTGCTGACCATGGGAAATACGGCCAGCCGAGGAATATGCTCCGTCCGGCGATGGACGCGGGATCATAGAGATAGCGGGTATTGAGGAATACCGCGTCGTTGGGAGTATTTTGGGCAATCCACAAAGCGATTTCATTTCGCGGGATATCCACAATCGGGATCTTCCGGTCATTGAACACGGGAAAAAAGTCGATGATGCCCGAGAGGGTGAGGGAGAAGATGATGGTTATCGCCATGCATTGTAGAAAATATCGCACGGGGTGATAAAATTTTCTTGCTCCGCTGCTCGCACGTTTATGTCGCGCGTCTTCCCCCGTCCGACGTCCTCGTCCCGCATAGCCAAAAATAGATTTCATCAGTCTTTCGACCACATTACTATCTGTATTATTTTTATCCGTGACATCGTTGCACACTGCGGGACTGCAGGCGCTCGACGGGGGTCCCCCTACGCGCGACTGTTCCATTTTTGGTACCACCGTCCATAATCGCATAATGACATATGCCGATAGCATATTTCCGAAAATCATGAAGAAGTTGAAAAATTTGTGATTAGCGGCAATTTCAACGGAAAATTTGAAAAGGTTCGCGGCCACAAAGAGGATGAAGACCGGGAATACGATTTTTTTTACTTTCAACGGCGCTATCAGGAAGCCGATGGGGATGAGAATCAGGTGGACTCCTAGGTTGTGGAACCAGTACGTCAGAAATGAGAGGGGGGTTAGGTTGCCGTGGATGAGGTAGCCCGGGTACCAGGCAACAGAGGACGCATCTTTTGTATAGGAAAAAAGCTGGAGAATGATGGGAGCTTCCGCAAGAAGTCCGGTGAGCAGTAAAAAAATCCGGAGGTTGGCAAATACCAAAAAATACCATATCATAAAAATTCCAAGAATAAGAAGCATGGGTTGGTGAAAGTACGGCAGGATGGAAAGTAAGGGAACCGAGATGAAAAGATATGGCAGTTGGTGCTTCAACGGTTTTTTTTCCAGATAGAGAAGAAGCGCGATGAATCCCAGGCCCAAGCCAAATCCTGCAGACAGATGCCGTTGATTGGTGTAGATATTGAGGTTCCAGAATGCAGATACGAGTCCACCGTCCCATGGGCCGAAGGAAGGGAACGTTTTGTTGAACACAATATCAAGCGGTGTGAAATCGGAAATCGGATGTTTATGGAAAAACGGGAGGAACGAGAGAGTGCCGTTGAAAAGGAAAAAGAGAATGCTTAACAGCCCTATAGCATAATCGCGAAATCGCGAAATCGTTCTATTGTTGAATAGCACCACAGCAACATAAAAAATACACATAAGAAGAGAAGCAAAACCAATAATGGAAGGAATGTTGAGCGCCCAGTCAATGCGTATTCCCATTTTTTCCACAAGCCCCACGATCATATAAAAAATGAAATGGTATCGGATGGGTTCGCCCGGGAAAATCGGATATTCGGGAAGTTTGAAATGGATGATACGGTCAAAATTTCCGCCCATGGAAAATGAGCGGATGAGGGGGATGTGCGCGCCGAAATCACTCCAGCATTTGGCGGCAATTTCTATGGATTGGGAGTTTTGATCGTAGGAGAAGGTATGGAACATGAGCCATGAAGAGAACGAGAGTGCAAAAAGAACGAGTAGTGCGAAAGCAATTATGCTATAGAGAGAAAGTTTTTGTTTCTTCATAGAACGAATTTATTGTATCAGATCAATGTATGTCTGATGAGAGATCAGATGTGTTTGAAAGCAGACGTGATGTGATAATTTTGATTTGTATTATCGCAATGGGCTGAACTATTGATTTTTCCGCTCAAATAATATAGGATACTGGCTATATGAGTAACGGAGAGCTTCCGAAGGAAGTACCACTTGAGGCCATTCAGAAGTATGTTCAAGAATTGCAGCCTGGAGGATTGATGTTTGGTAATGATCCGGAGGGAGAAAGACGAGCTGTCCAACGGGTAGCGGCAGTGGTAAATAATCCAACTTTTCAGGACGGATTTCGGGCTTTCTCCGCATCATTTTAACAAAACACACCACCGGAAGAATTTTTACCAAAATTACGTGCGATCAATCATATCGCTGAAGATTTGGGTGCGGATGCTGTGGAAGCCCTTACTGCTTTTTTTATAGCTACACAACTTTCTCTTCAAACAGAGTAACACGCCGAGTTATTTATTGGTTCTTCAATTTTTCATTACGTACATCTTATGGAAAAAACGCAGGGATGTTAGAATAGCTCATATATGCCAATAGGAGATATACAGCTTGTCCTCCAATGGTGGTCAGCGCTGTTTTTGGTCGGTGCAGCTGCATTTCCACTGACAAAAAAATTATTTAGTCCGCCGGCCAGCGGATGGCCCGCCTCGCCGGAGACGTCGAGGCGGGGCTGGTTTGATCGTGGGTACTTCTTTAGTAAAGCTGTCGGGATGGCGGTGGTGTCCTATATAGTTTTTCTGTTCGGGACGCTCCACGTGTTACCTTTCACCTTTTTTAACGTTATAGAAGCGATGATTATTCTGTTTGTATTAGGGATTCTATTGTCTGATAGGACACATTGGACGGATAGGACGAATCCGCCTTCGCTAAAGCTTCGGCGGACAGGTAAGACGGGGAATATATTTTTTAGCTTCGCAAGGCGAGGCCTTGCGAAGCTAATTTTATGCATCTTGTTGGAGGAGGTTGTCTTTTTCGGGGCGCTCCTTTTTTGGAGCTGGGTGAAGGCGCATGAACCGAGTATCCGGGGACTGGAGAAATTTATGGACTACGGGTTTATGCAGTCATTGTTTAATAGCACATACTTTCCGGCTCCTGACATGTGGTGGCAAGGAGGATCGATTAACTATTACTTTTTCGGACACCTGGTTACTGCGGTTCTTACAAAGCTTTCAGGGTTGGATTTATCCGTTACGTTTAACCTCATGCTGGCGACACTGTTTGCACTGACGCTTACGATGTCGTTCAGCATTGGTGTGCAGATTGTTAGGATAGGACACATAGGACGGATAGGACATATAAAGACGCTTATCGGTGGTCTTTTGACTGCCTTTCTTGTCACCTTGGCCGGAAACATGCAGACTATCTATGCATTCACAAAAGGGTATTTAGGAGATAATGTCGTGCCGTTTTGGACTATTCTATGGAATCGGACAGAATTTTTTTCTAAGGTTAGGGAGGGGATGCTTATATATTGGTATGCGAATGCCACCCGCTTTATTCCGTTTACCATTCATGAATTTCCCAGCTACTCATTTGTGGTCTCTGATGTGCATGGACACGTCCTTTCTATCCCATTTGTTTTGTTGGCCATAGGGTTACTCATTACGTTGTTTTGCCAGTCGCGGCAGGAAAATGGAAAATATCAAATACATTCTCAATTCTCAATTCTCAATTCTCAATTTCATATTGTCTTCTACGGCTTTCTTCTCGGAATCCTTCTTATGACCAACGCTTTGGATGGGCCGATATACCTTTTGTTGTTCCTCGCATTGCTCGTTACAACAAAAGGAATTTTCAATCAAAACTCAATTTTTAATGACCAAAAAGCACGTCGAGCGTTTTCAACTATTTTTATCCCAATCATTGTTGTTATAAGCACGCTATGTGTAACCGCCTTGCCGTTTTTATGGCATTTCAACTCGTTTGCTGCGGGAATCGGGGTTAATTGTCCGCCGGGATTTCTTGCCAACACAAAAATCGGGCCGTTCATTTTTGAAGGAGTGGACAAATGCCAGAAATCACCCCTCTGGATGATGGAGCTTCTCTGGGGATTTTTTTGGTATACCGGTGCATGGCTGTTTATCAGACAAATATGGAAAAAAGAGCAGTATAATGGGATTATTCACCGAATACTGAAAGTGTTCTTTCTCTATGGTTTGGTACTTATCGTCATTCCTGAATTTTTTTATGTCAAAGATATCTATCCGGCGCACTTCCGCTCAAACACGATGTTTAAGCTGGGATATGAGGCGTTTATCCTTTGGTCCATAATTTCCGCATATGTTATTGTCCATTTCATTTTTCAACGAGATAATCCAATATTAAATATAAAAAATAAAATATTCAATATACATATCAAATATAAAAAAGTCAGAATACTTTTTTTCATTTTACTTATTCCTCAGCTTTTTCTTGTTTCCATCTATCCATGGTTTTCCGTCAGATCATATTTCGGAGAATTACGGACATACCAGAGTATTTACGGATTGAAGTGGCTGGAAGAAGAGTACCCTTATGATTACGAAGCAATTATGTGGCTTCGTAATCGAATTCAGAATTCAGAATTCAGAATTCAGAATTTTTCCATTGTCGAAGCGGATGGGGAGAGTTATACGGATTACAACCATATTTCCGCATTTTCCGGCGTGCCTACGATTGTCGGGTGGGCAGTCCACGAGTGGCTGTGGCGGGGAAGCTATGACGTGGTGGCACCTCGGCGGGAAGAGGTCGCAAAAGTGTACGAGTCTCCTGATTTAGATGAGGTGCGGTCGATTCTGGAAACGTATAATGTCCGCTACATCGTTGTAGGCAAACTGGAACGGGAAAAATATACACAGTTGAATGAAGAGCGCATGACATCTCTGGGAACCGTTGCATTCCGATCCGGGGATACGGTCGTGTATGAGGTCGGAAGGAGTTCCGAAGTTGGCTATTGACAAACAAGAGGGAAGGTACGTACAATATAAGCCATACCTTGCGTTTCCTCGTTTGAAACTTGATGATTCCATGATACTTTCCATCATTTAACGCTATGTTTTTTTGGATAGGATGATGCACATCACATAACGGATTCAATTGGAACGCCAGAGAAAATTCATAATTCCATTCTTCTCCGCCATCTGGCGGATACGAAGGGCAAGCATAACTCATATATGGCCTACAGAGCTACGACAAAACGATCGGCTTCTGTGAAATCAGGGACGCCATCAGCTGAAAAGTCAACGAAAACAACAGAAGAAAAGAAATCATCCCCGATTCAATCGGGGCCTGCCTCCCCGGGTCTAGGCGGGCCAATTATTGAAGTACCTCCGACAAAGGCAGAGGAATTGTCCGTTGATGCTTTGATCGGCGGGCCAGTTTCATCCGGCTCCGTGTTGCCTCCTGAAAAAAAGGTTGAACCCATGATTCAAAGACCGGAAATCACCCCAACACCTCCAGCATCTCCCTCACCAACACCGTCTTTTTCCTATTCAGAACCGCGAGATCAAGGATATGGACCCCGCAGTTATCAGCGGTACACCAGACCAAGCGGATACCAGGATGGAAGCCCGGGCGGATACCGGGGACCGGTACGGGGATACGGAAGCGGGTATGACCGAGGGTATAGACGTCCTCAACGGGATTTTTCCCAAGGGGAAAACGGCGTAGTGCAGGACATCGCCGTACCAACCGAAACCGTGAAAGGGATTCTGGATATCATGCCGGAGGGACACGGATTTTTGCGTCCTAAATTTACTCCGTCAGACCGGGATGTGTACATATCCCAATCACAAATCCGGAGATTTCTTCTGAGAAACGGGGATGAGGTGACAGGACAAGCAAGGCCTCCGAAAGACAACGAACGGTACTGGGGGCTTCTCAAAGTTGAAAAAATTAACGGGCTTGAGGCGGAAGGCATGACGGACCGTCCGCGATTTGATGACCTCATCCCTATATATCCCAGTGTTCACCTGAAACTCGAGACGGGGCAGCTGCCGCTTTCGACAAGGATCATCGACCTCCTTTCTCCGATCGGGTTTGGGCAGAGGGGGCTCATTGTTTCTCCTCCGAAAGCAGGGAAAACTACGATTCTTAAGGAAATTGCCTCCGGCATCTCTGCCAATTACCCAAACGTCCACCTCATGGCAGCTCTCATCGGTGAGCGGCCGGAAGAGGTAACGGATCTTACCCGCAATATCAAAGGAGAAGTCCTGTCCAGCAACTTTGACCAGTCGCCGTCCGAGCAGGTGCGGGTAGCGGAAGTAGCATTGGACCGCGCCAAACGGCTGGTGGAAATCGGGAAAGATGTTGTGATACTTCTGGATTCTATCACCAGGCTGGCACGGGCGTACAACCTCGTTGTGAATCCTTCAGGGAGGACCCTCTCCGGCGGATTTGATCCGGCAGCCTTGTATCCGGCGAAGAAATTTTTAGGAGCAGCCCGGTGTATCGAGGCAACGCTGGAAGCTGGAGAAAGTCCTTCGACGGGCTCAGGATTACCCAAAACCAATGGATCTTTGACCGTCATTGGTACGTGTCTTATTGATACCGGAAGCCGCATGGATGACCTTATTTATGAAGAGTTTAAAGGCACCGGCAATATGGAGCTCCATCTGTCCCGCAAACTCCAGGAGCGGAGAATTTTTCCGGCCATTGATATTGCCACGTCCGGCACCCGCCATGATGAGCTTATGATCGGAGAGGAAGCAATGAAAAAGATCGTCACGCTCCGGCATATGCTTGCTTTGCTTTCTGACGACGAGCAGACCGCGATGATGATCGAGCGTCTCTCCAAAACCGCATCCAATGCGGAATTTGTGGAAAGCCTCAACCAGGGTTAGCTTCGCAAGGCCAGGCCTTGCGAAGCTAGATTGTCAATCAAGAACTAATGAGCGAGTAAAGAGAATTGTGTCCTCTTCAATATCCATATCTTCAACAAACGACTGATATGACTGTGTGTTATTTCCAAAATAAGCAAGTATCTTTTCTGCATGGATCCATTCTGTGGTTCGAAGACCGAGGAATTCCGGATATGAAGAATATTGATATGTCGCGAGTATCCGTGACGGGATTTCTTTATATGAACCTTTATGTATTGGATTGCGATGAATATATCGCGTCAGATGCTTAAGCTGTTCGTCCGTCGTAACCATAACCGCTTTATAGACACTTTGAAAAAGGGGACCTATGCGTTTGTATTTTTTATTGAAATACATAGTATAGCGGGTGCAGAGAGAATTCATGAATCGGTCGATCGCATCAGCGTCTGTTTGTCGAATCAGAAAATGAAAATGATTTGGCATGAGACAGTGCGAGACAAGAGTGATTGTGCCGAAAAAGTTATTGAGCCGGAGAAGTTTTATTGCCTGATCTTTTTCTCTCCAAGATGCTGTTGGGTTAGCTATGACACGCTGAAGCGCTTTTTCATCTTTCATTTCAAGGTAGTTTTTTAAATAGGAGAGAAATACGCCGAAGTCCTGATCATCCTGAAATATAAGCTGTTTATTTACTCCGCGGTTATAGAGATGATAATACGCATTTTCTTCGTAGATTTTCAGTCGATGCTTGGCAGGCATACTTTTGAGTATATAGAAAATAGTTAGCTTCGCAAGGCCTGGCCTTGCGAAGCTAGGTTTTACGCAGGCACATTTTTCTAATTGATGACCCACCAGTTAAACGTGATGTCGGTGAGGGAGGGGGTGGTGACGGAAACGGTAAACAGGCCGTCTTGGGTTTCCGTGACAGAGAGTATGTTGTCCGTCGGCGTAGTCGGGGTAATGAAAATCAGTGAATTGCCGGTAACCTGGGACGTCGGGATCATAACAGAGAGTTTCCCCCGAGGGAGAATGCTTTCACCCACTGACGCGGTGTTTTCTGTCGGTTCTTCGGTACCGAAATCCCTCACAACGGATAGTTTTTGGGTTAGCAAATCTTTGGCGGATAGCGTGCCGGAAACTGTAGCGCCTCCGGCGCTGTCAAAAGAAGCGACGGTTTGGCCGTCGATGCCTTTCACAAGGAGTTTTCCAAAAGAAGAAGCAGATCCGGTTGCTTCTTCTTGATAGCTAACATCTCCTGCTGAATCCGTTGCCGTTATTTGGGTGCGGGATAAATTAATAGTCAAGTCGTCTGAAAGAGGCGACAGGGTAGTTGTGTGTACCGCTCCTTGTACCAAAAGATCTTGGGCAATCGTGACATTGCCTTTTTCGTCAATCACCATGGAGCCGTCCATAAAGTCAATGCCGAAGAGTTTGGATTTTTGGAATGCCAAGGGCATACCGAGGGACTGAATGCCGCTTACATCTATTAGCACGGTTGCGTCCACCATGAGGGACCCTGCAATCATCGTTTCCCCAAGGGTTGCCCCGCCCAATGCCGTTATATTGCCGAAAAGTTTCACTGAATCAATCGTCAGCTGTTTTCCGGAAAGGTCAACAGCAACCGGTGTTTCAGGAGGAGATGCAAAAATAGATTCAAGAATGGCTGCTGTGGTAGCTGAAAGTTCCGAATAAAGATCCGGAGGCGGAGTCTGAGCTGGTGTTTCTAAGAGTTGATTTGCTCTGGTTTGCGATTCAACTTCACCCAGTTTTATCATAACAGATGACATAGATGACTCAACACCCGAGAGCGTTTCATCCAAATCTCCGAAACTGGTTCTGATGCGGTCTGCCCGGAGAGTACCTGCAATTGTTGCATTCTGGCTTATCAGGTCATCCGTTGATATTTGTTGGGCATTCAGATTATAAGTTTGAATAGTTGAAGCGTCAACAGAGTCAGCCTGAATCCGGTCTGTTTTAATGTTCGTAGTAAGAACTGTTTGGGCCGATACGGTAGCTGGTGTGGAGAAATTACCCATGGTGGATATGTTTCCATATGTGTCAAATGATGTGACAACTTCTTCATCGCTGTTTTTAATTCGTACCGCGGGGAGGGGAGAGATAATATCATTACTATCAGGATTAATATTGTTTTTATCAGTAAGTAATAAATCAATACTGTCTGATCCTAACGGGGTGATGACATCAGTTTTCAGTTCCGGAATTTCGGGAATGGGGGATAGAGGAGGTTGGACACTTCTTACAACATCTGAAATGTAATCACGGATGTTAATACCGGCAATTGTTAATGAGTCTGTGGATATTCTATTAGCGGAAATGACATTTGCTTTTAAAACTTTCTGAAGATTTTCTGAGAAAGATGTAATCTGCGTTTGTTGACTGCTTACAGAAGAGGAGAGTTCTTTGATGGCATTGACTA
>DPYI01000057.1 GCA_003545435.1 Patescibacteria group bacterium
ATTTCCTCAAAGTGAAAAGCGATACGGAGCTTTTGGTAACCACGCTTAAAAGCCTGATGAAGGACAATCCCGGACGGGTGTTTGCGGGAAGGGGCGGTTCGTGGGGCAAAAATTTTCAAATAGCGGAAACCGCGTACTTCATGTACCTCTCTGCTAATGGTATTCCTACGGTTCTGTGGCTTCCTGAAACATGGTCCAATAACTCCGACACCGAACAATACTTCTCCGAAGATGTCCCCGACCACTACAGCCTCTACAACATCCGCTACGTGGTGGCTCCTCCTTCCCAATCTCCACAGCCATTCTGGAAACTCGTAAAAGAAAATCCCTCATGGAAGCTGTATGGAGTCCAACTTCAAACTTCTAACCTCAATAATCCAATTTCCAATTTCCAATATTCAATATCAACATTTTCATATATCTCCGCCGGTTCTTCACCATCCATCGTATTCTCCGATAAGCTGTCATTCGGTAATGTCATCCGTCTCTGGATCCAATCCCCGTATCCCGGAAAAGGAATATTCCCCGAACTCCGCCTCACTGGCAAAAAATCAGCTTCACAAGGACAGGCCTTTGGAAGCTATTTTTCTGCCATACCGAACTTCGCTATGGTTGATGAGGCAACATATAGAACTCCTGATGGTAAAACCCACTCTCTCTTTGCCCAACCGCCCCAATATATGACCCCGTGGGAATGGCCGGAAGCATACCCGCAAATCCACCTTCCTTCCCCTTCCGCCACTTATTCGGGCGCTCTGGCAAAAAATAAGAAAATTTCAAATTATATTAATATTCTCTCCCAATCCTCTGATACGGACATGGTGTTCAGGGCTACAGTTGAGGTAAAGGAACAATGCCCTACGTGCGTCGTGGTTCTTAAAGAAACCTATCACCCGAGCTGGAGCGCGTTCATCCGAAAAATATCTGATGATGAACGTGGTGAGCCTGTCGAATCCATAACCGTAAACGGGAAAAAGGTGAAAACCATCAACGTCTTCCCTTCTTTTGTCGGAGTACGGCTGGAGGAACCCGGGACATATAAAGTTGTATTCTCCTATACACCGTCAAAATTGAAAATACTGCTGATGATAGCCTCTGGGGTGCTTCTTATTGTTGCTGGAGTGATTTTTATTAAATACCGCCCGCAATAAGACTCTTTTTCTTCTTGACATTCTTCGGACGTGTTGTATAATACAGTATATACAGATATGATATTCCAGAAACCTATCGTGTTTGAATGGGATAAAGGAAACAGCGATAAAAACTGGAGTAAACATGGTATAAAAAATGAGGAAGCCGAAGAAGCGTTTTTTGATGAAAAGAAAAAAATAGCCAAAGATGTTTTTCATTCTGGAAAGGAAAAACGATGGATTTTATTGGGAAAAACTAAAAACAATATGCTTCTTTTCATCGTTTTTACCGTTCGAAACAATATCATTCGGATCGTATCAGCAAGAAAAATAAATAAAAAGGAGGCTCATCTCTATGAAAAAACAACTTAATATCCCATCATTCAAAAATGAAGATGCAGAACGGAAATTCTGGTCAAAAACAGACCTTTCGGACTACTTCCAACCGGATGATTTCGAAACTGCGGTGTTTCCGAATCTCAAACCAACATCACAGGCAATCTCAATCCGCATCCCATCGTATCTTTTGGCTCGGGTGAAAGAGGAAGCCAACAGCCTTATGATCCCCTATCAATCCCTCATCAAGAGCTATATCCAAAAAGGGTTAATGACGAAGTGAAATCCATCTCTGTTTTCTAGCTTCGCAATCCGCCGGCTGGCGAACAGCAAAGCTAGAAACTTACGCCACCAAGGTTTAACCGACGAAAGGTTTGACGAATCGGTTGCCAATAGAGTATCGTAAAATGTAATGAGTACTCCCTCATCAAAAACAATTTTTTAAGTATTGTCAGGACTTTCTCTCAATCTGTCTTCCGCATGGTTTGGTATTTTACTTGTCAGCCCCGGACTTACCGAAACTCCACTTGGTGACTTTCCTCTACTCTTGTTGAAAACCCTCCCGCTTGGTATAGTGTCATTAGGAATAACATTCTGGTTATCCGAAAGGAGCAAACACCTATGACTTCCATGAATATTTCCAATTTTCTCACCAATACAGCAATTGCTTATACGCTCCTTTTAATGTTGATCATTTTATTTGCGTACGTTGTACTTAAAACCTCCGATACCCCGAAAAAACGAAAAAACCGGTAAAGAAACTGTTTTGTTTATCCGCAAAAAGAAGGGGTTATAATTTAGCTTCGCAATTTTTCGGCTCGGCAATTCCTTGACTTTTTGGTGCTTAAGCACCAATTTGTCAAAATTTCTTCACGGCTCTTATTTCCGGTGCCGTATCAGGTGAAATATCCATTCCGCAATAAAATACACGCTTACCCCGCCGGAAATCGCAAGAAGATCATAGATATCTGACAATGATTTATTATTAAGATACTCACTTAATATTCCTAAACCAATCGATATGATAAAAATTATGGGTTTTTGAATCTTTGAAATAAAACTGTTCATAATCTTTTTTAAGTTGTAAATAAATATCGAAACAAGTCCGACGATAGCCATGCCAAATGCAAAATCAGAAAATCGCCACATCCAGAACATCGGATCGATTGTAGTGATAGGCCCGATCCAACGGGTCAATTGTTGAAGAAACGTTTCGTACTCTACACGTGTCATCTGTTGTATTCCAAATGTTGCGTCAATTCCTCCCACAATAAACCCTACTAACCCAAACGCACTAGTAAAATAGGATCGAAGAGGTGGAAAGTCACCCCATAAGAAAGGTTTCAAAATGCCTACCGCGCGATCAAGGAAAGAATCTGTTTGCGGTTGCGTTTTATAATTTTTTGGTATCCGAACTTCATATTCAAATAATTCACTGCTTGAAGGTTGTAAAGATGGCTTATCTATCCCACTTGACTACATTATTGGTATTTATTGCCACGATGGAATATCCTAACGATTCTATTTGTTGCCGTATGGTCGGCATATCTCCATACGCAGGTCTATTTTGCGCATGATGGCTACCTACGATAACAACTATTCGATTTTTTTGGCTTTGTTTAACTATTTTCTCTATAGTGGATGTCATTGTCAGTTCGCGCCCCTCAACATCCGTACTCTCAATTATTCGAATACCTATATCCGATTCTGGTTGGTTGATTTGATCTTGTTTATCGTAGGTTACTATATCTGAATTATCCATTGCCACTATTTTGAATCCCAATTCTTTCGCTTGCTCCATCCAAATAATCTCATCTGTAGTCAATGAAAGCTGTTCATACGTACCGTCCGGTAATTTGCTTCTTCCGATAAACAAATTTTTCTCTTTTAATGTATCGAGTAACTGTTGGGTCGTTAATTCATTCTTTTCATGTGCGTCAATATACTGTTGAGCCCTGCTATCGATGGTTTCTATAGCAACATGCGTAAATCCTAATTGTTTTAATTTTCCTAACGATTTACGGACATAGATTACAATCTCTGGAATCTCATGTTGAACACCAAGCACCACTATCTGTTTTCCTTTAGTTGGAGTAACAAATTCATTTTCATTTACATTGAATTGTGGCAACGAAATGTTCAAACTCCCACGCTGACTCCGGTCGCTTTTGAAAAAATCAGTGAGGCGTGTCCAGAGGGGAATCGCCCACCCCTTCACGCGGTCGGGTATCGACCGGTACCCGA
>DPYI01000023.1 GCA_003545435.1 Patescibacteria group bacterium
TTCAGGAAATCATCGGATGAAGAAAAAGACGAATCCGGTAAAGAAGAAACTGCGCTTGATATTTTAAAAAAGCGTTACGCCAAAGGAGAGATTACCAAAAGGCAGTATCTGGAGATGAAAAAAGATATCGGGTAAATTCGCAATACTAATATACGAAAGCATACTAATTATACGAATTAAGAACGGATTTCATTCGCATCATTCGTATCAATTCGCCTGCCTGCTCGCCTCGATCCGCCTCGGGTCGACCTCGTCGAGACGGGTTCGGCGAAGCGGGCCGGCAAGGCAGGTAACGAATCTGTACGAATATACGAATATTTTAAATGGACTTGCAAAATATACCGCTGTTGTCATAATCTTCTCTGCCTTACTGTAATTCAATCGATTGAATTACACTTAGGGCGTGTAGTGTATATTCTTATCATTTGGCAGAAAGTGGAAGAAATGAAAAAGGAGCTTAGGCCAGCACTGACTATCCGCAGAAATTTAAACTGATTCTTATAATCTTAGACTTTAATAAATTGAACTTTATCGTTTTAATCGAATAAGTTTGAAATATCTAAAAAGGTCTTTTCTGTCAATTGCACAATCTCACTTACCTTCTCATTGAGCTTACATAAATATTTATCGGCAGCTTTAGCAGGGATGCTCGAAATAAATTCAGATGGTTTTTTAACAACAGCAAAATATTCAATTGAAGGATTGTTACCAGAAGTAACACCTTTTCCTGACGGTAGAATGATAACGGCTGATCTATGAATAATAAGATTTCGATACTCATCAATTTCATTCCAGACACTAATGTCTCTTTTAAATATTGCTTGGATTTCTTCATTATGGACAGTCTTTAAGAATTCAGGATCAAGAGGCCTCACATTAACTTCTTTCAGTTTATCTCCATAAACTAAATTAACTGTGCATGCTAAACTATCAAAACACCCCCTTGACATCAATACCATCGAATTAAAGTAATTTTCTACTACTCCAACTGAGTTAAAAGTTAATCGTGTGCTTAATATTATATTTCTGTTGTAATGTACAAATGCTAATTTTTTAAGGCTAGCTCCAAAATACTCTTGAGCTTTTAAGTTACTTATTATTTTTTTATTTACCTTATCTGAGACGATCTTAATATTTTGAAATATAGCACTATTACCTAAGAGCCTATGTGCTACGGAAAGAGCATTTGGAATCAATACCTGATTGATTAGTAATGTGTCGTTCATTTATGCAAATTCTACGACAACACAACCGACTATGCAAAATAATACATTCTTGCATCTTTGAAAAATGTGGTACACTAAAAACATATGCCGGGTAGTAGAGTTTCGACACACTTTTTTTACTTTGCCTGTGTCGATAGGACTACGTAGGTAGAGAAAGAATAGTTTTATAAAGGAGTTTTGAAGTTCCGAAAAAAGTGCGAAAGGCAAAGGTCGAAGCTTCACTACCCGGTATGGATAAACAAACCCAACCCACTCAACCTCAGCCACAGGCTGATCGGCCTGTGGCCCAAATCCAGACCACCCCTCCCGTACAGCCGATAAAGAAAAGCAATACCCTGCTTATTCTCGTCGTCTTTGTTTTAACACTTATCATCATCGGGCTTCTGGGCTATATCCTCCTCACGGGGCAAACTGAAAAATTACAAACAACAACACTCCCGACACCCACCGAACTTCCGATGCCGACTACGAATATCATTCCATCAACCTCACCGGTTGTATCACCTTCCCCTGCTGCCACCGTAACCTTGACCGTGAAACCAACGATCATCCCCAATCCTGACGGCAACACTTTTACTTCAAATAAAATGGGGGTTGCATTTTACTACGCAAATAAGGCTCCGGCCGACAGCACCGGTTCCGTAAAAGTCCTGGAAAGCGGTTCGACTGTGTATGTGTATATATCCAGCGGAAAACCGGAAAATGGACAATTTATCGAGCGGTTTGACAAAAGCCCAACCGACACGCTTGCTCAAGCAATCAGCAAAAAATTTCTTGCAGGAATTTCTCCGGCTGACTGTTATGTAAAAATTGACCCGAAAAAACCGTCTCCTACAATAACCCGTGCGACAATCGGATATCCGGTTCCCACGGGCAGTACCGAACCCTCGTTCACGTTCGGCGAAAAGTGCCCGGAAAAATATAAAGAATCAAACGGCATGGCATTTTTCATGGAAGATTCAAAATCGCCTGACCGCTTTTACTGGGTGAGTATCGGCCAGTACGGTATCCCTGCATATAACACTAAAGAAGAACCCATGTGGCAGGACACGATTGTGGTATTTTAAGTGCAATTTATAAAACTGATTGATGATGCTCACAGGTCTCACAGAGAGGTAAACCAGATAATCCTGTTTCATCATACACGTGCTCCAATTCTAAAAAATCAGTAGTCCCAGCTACGCGGGCTGAATAACATAAATTCTGTAATATTTCAAATTGTTGGGGTGTAATTTTTTCAGTATCCTTCTGATAATTAACAATATCTGCTGTCGCTTCTCTAATGAATTTGGAGGGAACGGCGGGTCCTCCTAATCTCGAAGTGTCCATTGGTTGATAAACACATTCTGTTTTCATATATTCTCCTTTCAATCCATCTCAATTTCCCAAAAAAAAATGCCCTTTTACTTGGGGCAGAGTGATTGTATTGTACTATTCGATCTAAAATAATGCAAGACGACGGTTACAGCTCAATTTTGGAGAAAAGGTAGCTTACGATTGAGGCCTAAAATGCAAAAATCTCGCCTTTTTTCACCGTGAATGAAATGGAGTCAACTGCCGTAAACCCATTGTACTTTTTTGTGAGTTTGTGAACGGAAATAATAGGATCGTTTGTAATTTTTACCATAAAACAATGAATAATAGTTGATTAATCTGAGCGTATATAGTGATATCTCCTTCGTAATATATTTGGCGTTTTTTTAGAAAGAAACGAAGAAAGCTTTTTGTCAATCTGGTCATTGGTGAAATTTGTTGAAACGCCAATGATACCAAAACTACTTGTAATAAAGTGCTGATTTCTGAAATGTTTCACGTTAAATGTAACGAGGATCCGTTGCTCTTTTTTTGCATAAGCGCATACCTTCGCATCTGAAATACCTGATAAACCTACATCTTCCGTAATATGTTTTACGTCATATCGGTTATTTAACCGAACAAGTTTTTTTCTTGAAGGAAAATTTTCATCCAAAAGAAGCTTAAACCTATATCTACGCCGTTTTGGAGCCATAATTCTCAGCTATCTCTTCTAGCACGGAAGCGACAATTTTTTCTGAAAGCTGGGGGTATTCCAGAGATATTTCATCAATTGTGTATCCCTGTTTAAAAAGAAAAAGAATACGGGAAACCGGTATGCGGGTTCCAAGAACGACCGGTGTTCCTTCAAGAATATCCGGATCTTTCACAATGTTGCTTTTCATATAAAAGGTATTGTAACGAATACTACAGCAGCATGCAATACTATAACCTTCCTATCTGCATCCGGTGTCAACGCCCCAGACCGGACTTCCGATTTCCTTTTCGTAGTTGAGGATAAAGACTGCATTTCGCTGTTCAAGCTGTGATAAACGGGAGTCCGTATAATTTGGATCTTTCACATACCAGCTGGTTTTGGCAAAATAACAGGCTAAATCCTGATGGACAAACGGCCGGCCGTGCCGCGCGTAAATTTCATTACGCGAAACTTTTAACTCCCACGGCGTCAGTCCGACTAAATCCGCTCTGGTAATATTCCGGATATTGGATTCCGGCAGTATTTGACCGCTTCCGCTAAGCACTTGTTGTTCTCCGTCAGGCGGCAGCCGGTCTATCGGGGTCGGCACCGACCCGATTGGAGTCGGTGTCGGAGAATTCCGGCGGGTGAAAGGCGTAGTGGAGGGTATTATTTCATCCGTTACCTGGTTTGTGATCGTTGATGCTATCGAATTTGTCAATTTTCCGGTGAGAGCCGATCCGTATGTTTTCCAAAGAATTATTCCTGATATGACAGCGCCTATAAAAAACAACGCCAAAATAATGAGGGCGATGAGAGCGAAAATGCAGCACGTATTTTTAGATGATGATGCCGGTTGTTCAGAAGGTATTTCTGACGAATCCGGTTTTGTCACTGCATTTTTCTCCATAGATAATCCTTACTGCTTCAATCCTCCCCACTCTACCACCGTGAAGCCTTTCCGCACAATCGTGTCCAATTGCTGGGGAGCAACAGGAATTGCCGGTTTGTCAGACAGCGGCATCCAATCTAAAAACAGCCGGTAGTAGCGGTCCGGTGTTGGGTGGATTTCCATCGGGATAAACATATTCATATCGCTGGTTTGCAAAAACCGCACGTGATACCACGCTGCGTCTTTTTCAAGAAGAACCGGAACCCAGTACGAAAGAAAGTCTTCTTTTTCTTTTTCGGTGAATCCGATGGTATCAAGGGTAGTATCCAGAAACATCGGTAATTCTTGATTCGATACAATCCATCCGATATGGGGATTGATGGGATACTTCATCCCGATTCTGTTCCCTGCCCAGTAGAGATACGGGTACTGGTTG
>DPYI01000012.1 GCA_003545435.1 Patescibacteria group bacterium
CGATTGATTATTGACAATGGGTTATTCTTTGTTTTTTTGCTATCTCCTGTAATCCAGAGCGATATAAAATTGAGCTTCCATTATTGCCATAATACAATAGATAGGTCTGCAATAAGCCTAAATTATACCATATCACCGCTTACGTTTCTACTGTAGCTAATGTTGATGAGTTCTAATAGCTATTGCACCACCCTGTAAGACATAATGCAGGGCATGAAATCATACGGCTGTCCCAATCAGAACGGGAGTAGATATTTCTTCTCCTTCATGAAGGGTATTCACTTCGGGAGATTGGGAAACGACTGGGACGGCATCACACCACACTCTCCCGAGAGTTGAAGAAGCGTACAGAACACGAGTATTCTTCGGTGAATGATACTTACACACACCCGGTGTGTGTAGAGAATATGGTGACGGTTCACGGGTTTTGTGGGATAATGAACGAAGTGAAAAAGCAGAATAACTATGCATTTATCGACAGTCAGAACCTTAATCTCGGCGTCCGGTCACAGGGGTGGATGCTTGATTGGAAAAAATTCCGTCAATACATTCGAAATAAATATTCTGTTACGAAAGCATACCTGTTTATTGGTCATGTAGCGGGCAACGAAAATTTGTATGCATATCTACAGGAATGTGGTTATATTTTAATCTTTAAACCAACATTACTCCGAAAGCAAAAAGATAAGGTCATTGTTAAAGGGAATGTGGATGCAGAATTGGTTCTCCATTCAATGATTCAATACAAAAATTACCATCAAGCGGTTATTGTCTCAGGAGATGGTGATTTCTATTGTTTAATAGAATACCTGGATAAAAAAGCGAAATTAGTAAAAGTACTTGTGCCAACGATACATTATTCTAGTTTGCTTCGTAGGTTTAACAATAAACATTATATCGTGTGTATTGATGTGCTTCGTGGTTCTTTAGAGGAAAAAAAGACTGGCATTCGCGGTCGGTCGAAACCTTAGGCTAGTCCAGTCATCGTGATAATGGTATTGTAGCAGATTGTATGCAATAGTCAAATTTCATTTATGAACCTAAAAATAGGAATTATAGGTTTACCTAACGCTGGTAAGAGCACACTGTTTAATGCGCTTTTGAAAAAACAAGTCGCGGATGTGGCTGCGTATCCGTTTTGTACGATTGAACCGAATGTCGGGGTTGTGGCGGTTCCTGATGAACGGCTCCTTCGATTAGCACAGATTACGAAACTTGAAGAGCACATGAATGAATTGCCTCCGATTGTACCGGCGGTTGTAGAGTTTGTGGATATCGCGGGATTGGTGGCGGGCGCGTCAAAAGGTGAGGGGCTGGGGAACAAGTTTCTTTCCCACATCCGGGAAGTGGATCTGATATGCCACGTGGTCCGGAACTTCGTCGACCCGTCTGTTGTTCATGTCGCAGGGGAGATCAATCCTTTGCGGGACAAAGATATCATTGAAACAGAGCTTATTCTGGCTGATCTACAAACTTTAGAAAAACAGCAGGAACCCTTCGGGTATCAGCAGCACAAACCCCAACCCGACAGGTCGACGAAAGAAGATTTTGAACGGTTTGATCTCGTTGTGAAACTGCGAAGCGAACTCAATAACGGTCGGAGCGTGCGGGAGATTATTACCGACGAGTTTGAACAGGAAATGGTGCGGGATCTGCATCTTCTTTCCATGAAACCGACCCTGTTCGTTATCAATGTGAATGAGGAGGAGTTATCGACAAAAAATAATACCAATAATCCAATAATACCAATGACAAATGAAAACACCCTTGTTATTTGTGCAAAGACGGAAGCGGAACTGGTGTCATTAACTCCCGAAGAGCAAAAAGAGTATCTTACTGCTTTAGGAGTAAAGGCGTCGGGTTTGGATTTGCTGATACAAAAAGCCTATCAGATGCTGGGGCTCATTTCGTTTCTTACTACCGGCGTCATAGAAGCAAGAGCCTGGACTATTGTTACCGGTACAAAGGCACCACAGGCAGCCGGGACAATCCACACGGATTTTGAAAAAAAGTTTATCAAAGCAGACTGCGTTTCCTATACTGATTTTATAAATCCAAGTGGGCTTGCCTCGCCGAAGCCTAGCGAAGGCGGGTGGAAAAAATCACGGGAGCTCGGAAAAGTCAGGCAGGAGGGAAGAGAATATAGTATGAGAGATGGTGATGTAGTAGAGTTTAAGATCGGAGCATAAATCATCAACGAATAGCGAATCTGTACGAATTTACGAATAAAAAAATTCGTATATTCGTAGTTTTCATTCGTAATTCGTTGATGCCAATTGGAGCTTGCCCCCAAAGAGCGACTTTTGCTATAATCAGTGCTTATGAAGAGTTACGAGTTCATGGTGGTATTTAGAGCGGATTTTCCGGTTGATGATGAAAAAACTATCCGCGCATTTCTTGCCAAACTGACAGGAGGATCTGCAATAACGAGTGTCTCCGTTTTAGGAAAAAAACATCTGGCGTACCCGATCAAAAAAATGGGGGTAGCCGGCATGCAGAAAGAAGGAGTATATGTCTTGGCAACGCTTGAAAGCGAGAGGATCCAGGTTGGAGCAATAGAAAAAGAAGCAAGCATGGGCAACGACGTATTACGGTACTTAGTAACAGTAAAGAAGGGAGGAAAGACGAGGAATTAGTAGTTTAGAATAAAAAATGAATTCTGCATTCTAAACTCTGAATTCTAAATTTTTTGTACATATGTCAGCTCGAAGTCTCAATAAAGTTCAAATCATCGGTAACCTGACCCGCGATCCGGAACTGCGGTATACCCCAACCGGAGCAGCAGTCTGTACCATCGGATTGGCAACCAACAGATCGTGGGTGATGGAATCCGGAGAGAAAAAGGAAGAAACAGAATTCCACAGAGTGGTTGCGTGGAACAAACTTGCGGAACTATGCAGCCAGCTTCTTTCCAAAGGCAGGAAAATTTATGTGGAAGGCAGGCTCAAGACCAACCAATGGCAGGGCCAGGACGGAACCCAACGGTACACAACGGAAGTAGTCATTGAGGATATGATTATTTTGGATTCCCGTCGGCCCGAACCTGTCAGCGCGGATTCTGGAGGCGAGCATGTGGTGTCTGACACCAAAACCACGGTTGCCCAGCCGGTTCAACCGCAAAGTACTCCGTCAGATGATCAGACTGATGAGGACAAAAAACCAAAGGAAAAACCCCTCGACTCCGCTCGGGGTGAGTCAGATGTCAATGAGGATGTCAATCCTGATGACATTCCGTTTTAAAAAGGAAACGGTATTTACGCAGTTGACACAATGACTTTATTGTCATTGCGAGTCCCGCTTAGGCGGGGCGAAGCAATCTTTATAATAAAGATCGCGTCGCTTCGCTCGCGATGACAATTCGTATAAATTCGTTCATTTTTTATATATGTTATACCAACGACGCAATCAAAAAGTTCGGCCTGTAGCTCGGGACTGTCCGTTTTGCCATCAAAAATCAGAGCCGGATTATAAGGAAATCAATATAATATCCCGGTATCTTTCCGAACGGGGAAAACTTCTTCCCCAGACCCGTACAGGACTGTGCAGTTTTCATCAGCGAAAAGTAACCCAGGAAGTCAAACGGGCCCGGCACGTCGCTCTATTGCCGTTTGTCGTAAGAGCATAACAGTAATCCGACAAATCCGACAAATAACCAAATCCGACAAATCAATGATTTAATAATTAAATAATTTAATCATTAGTCCATTCATTTGTAGTATTTGTGGCATTTGTAGATTTGTAGATTTATCCATCATGTCCCTGCCATCTTTTTCATTCAGAAAAATTCTTCTTTCTCTAGCCATTCTTTTCCTGGTTGGAACAATCGGCTATAAACTGGGAGAACGGAAGGCTCTCCAGGTCGTACCCATCCTTCTTAAACCGATCCGAAACAGAGAGCAGCCTGCCAATCAAACGTTTGTTGACTTTTCCCTGTTTTGGGATGTGTGGGGGAGGCTGCAGCGATTCTATATTGACGCAGCCAATATAGATACGCAGAAAATGATCTGGGGTGCTATTTCGGGAGCCGTCAATTCACTGGATGACCCGTATACGGTATTTTTGCCTCCGAAAGAAAACAAAGAATTCAAAGAAGATCTCGGTGGGACGTTTGAGGGGATCGGGGCGCAACTGGATATGAAAGAAGGACGGCTCATTATCGTTGCACCGCTTAAAGGGACGCCTGCCCAGCGTGCAGGACTCAAACCGTTTGACTGGATTTTGAAAGTAGACGGTGAGGATACTATCAACTGGACGCTTGCTCAGGCTGTTGCAAAAATCCGTGGACCCAAAGGATCCAGCGTCAAACTGACCATTCTTCATGAGAAGGCCGAAAAACCGGAAGAAGTAACGATCGTACGGGACGGTATCCTCGTTCCTTCTGTTGAGTACTGGATGAAATCCATCAATACGATTTCTGAGATTTCCGGCACCACGTCATCAGCCAGACTCCGTACCGAAGAAATTGCCTATCTCAAGCTGTCCCGCTTCGGCGATAGGACCAATGAGGAATGGCTCAAAGCCGTTGCAGATATCGCTAAATCCTGGAAGATAAAGGATGTGAAAGGGCTGGTACTGGATCTTCGGAATAATCCGGGCGGATACCTGGACGGGTCGGTGTTTATCACATCGGAATTTTTGAAAAACGGACTGATTGTTACACAGACCAACAGCGACGGGACACAACAGGACTACTCCGTTGACCGCAAAGGACAGCTGTTTGATATTCCGCTTGTTGTTCTTATCAATAAAGGAAGCGCGTCAGCATCCGAAATTGTGGCAGGCGCTATCCGGGATTATAACCGCGGGACGATTGTCGGGGAGACATCATTTGGCAAAGGATCGGTCCAAACGCCCCAGGAGCTTGAGGGCGGAGCAAGTGTCCACATAACGACAGGCAAATGGCTTCTTCCTAAAGGGGACTGGATACACAAGAAAGGTATCACACCCTCTGTTGAGGTCACGATGAATGGGGGAACGGAAGCAACAAGCGACGCCCAGCTGATAAGAGCAATTGAAGTGCTGCTGCAGTAAAGAAATCATCAACGAATTACGAATAAATCCTACGAATAAACGAATAATCAACATATTTTAATTCGTATATTCGTACAAATTCGCTATTCGTTGATATAGTATTACACTTGTGAGCTAAGAAGTGCTTCGGTGATCTTTTGCATTTTTCCGTCCATGATTCCGTTGATATTGTGGAATGATTTGTTTATCCGGTGATCGGTGACGCGGTCCTGGGGAAAATTATACGTCCGGATTTTTTCCGCGCGCATGCCCCGTCCGATAATACTTCGGGCAGCACCCAATGTTTGCTCCTGTTTCTTTTCCTCAAGTTCCCAGAGTTTAGAACGAAGCATGGAGAGTGCCACCTGCCTGTTTTGAAACTGGTCCCGTTCAGTTTGGCAGGTTACAACGATATTCGTCGGTTTGTGACGTAATCGAACAGCTGAGGAGACTTTATTAACATTTTGTCCGCCTTTCCCGCCTGAGCGGAAAAAGTCCCATTCCAGATCTTCATTTCTGATCGTAACTTCCTGTTCAGGAATTTCCGGAAGCACGGCAACGGTGGCCGTAGAAGTGTGGATTCGCCCCTGGCGTTCTGTCGTCGGCACACGCTGGACCCGATGCGTGCCGGCTTCGTATTGAAGTTTGGTAAATGCGTCTTCGCCTTTGACCCGAATAACAGTATCTCCCAGTTCCTCTATTTTCCATCCGAGAATATTTGCGTAGCGCGTATACATGCGCATGAGCTCACCAGCCCAAAGCTTGGCCTCATTTCCGCCTGTTCCACCTCTAAATTCCATGATAGCAATATTTGTATTCATACAGTTTGTTCACTCCACACTTCGGCATTGATGGTTGCTAAACTCGCGGACTCGTTAAGCACCCATTCAAGCCTCATCACCTCCTGTGCCTTGACGAAACTCCATGATTGCAATGTTGGTATTCATATATATTTCAAATTTCAAATCTCAAGCACCAAATCACAACCAAATCTCAAATAATTAAATTCAAAACGTTTAACATTTGAATATTAAAATTTCTTTGGAATTTGTGATTTGTGATTTAGGATTTCTTGGATTGCTACCGCAATCCAAGCAGCATTTCTTTGAGGGATTTTTGGGACCGGAGCTTTTCTTCTTTTTCCTTTTGCTTTTTCTTTCTTTCAGCCAGCGCCGAGGCCATGGAATCAGCTTTTTTCTGCATTTTTTGAAATTTTTCTACCCTGCCCAACGTATCGACATATTTCATCTCACCGGTAAAATAGGGGTGGCATTTATTGCAGATGTCGAGTTTTAACAAAGGTTTGGCAGCGCCCACGGTAAACGTGTTGCCGCACGCGCACGTTACCACCGCTTCTTCATACCACTGAATTTGGGTTTTGGTATCCATACAAGGGTCATTTTACCATAAAACAGAGGTGAGGGGAATGGTGAAGAAAAAGATTAGTTGTCATGCCGGACTTGATCCGGCATCTTTAAGATTCCGGCCTGCCTCGCCACAAACGCCGAGTCAAGGCGGGCTCGGGGGCCGGAATGACAAAATCATTGTTTCCTCAGTTTGTGGAATGGGTGATAGTGGATCCTTCTTTCGGCAATAAATATACCCCCGAAGATACATAGTGCACCGATGATAAAAGGAATCGTGATCGGCTCGTGGAGCATGAAGAATGCCAGGATCGTTCCTGCTACCGGATCGATGTACGTGAATATTGAAGATTCACTGGCTGAAATTTTTGAAAGTCCGTAGGCAAACAAGCTGAACGCTATGGTGCTGGAAAAAACCGATCCGAATGCTATACCCGTAAATCCTTTTATATCAATTGCCTGATAGAGGAGCGGGTTTCGTCCAAACTCAAAGGTAGCAAGGGGCAGAAATGATAATCCGCCTATGATAAATGCCCAGAACGTCAAAACAAGGGGATTCTGGTCATGAAAAAGTCTTCGTCCGGTGAGGGTCGCAAGAACTGCAAACACTGTTGCAAGGACGAGATATAGATTGCCGATAAAATTTCCGTCAAGACCGTTATAATATATAGGTTCAAATACGATTGCAGCAACACCGATCGTGCCGACTACCATACCGATTATTTTTCTTTTTGTTACTGTTTCATCCAAAAGAAATGGCGCTACGAGAAAAATAAGAAGGGGTTGAGCAGATGCGATAACAGGAGCATTAAGAGAGAGAGTTAACTGAAGTCCAAGAAAGAAAAAAATAATGTTTAAGGTGATTCCGGTAAGCGAATACCAGAATAGTTTAAACCAGTGTTTTTTGTTGAGTGTCGGGATAGCACATTGTTTTGTTGCGATTAGGTATACTCCCAAGAAAATACTTGCCAGGAAGAACCGCCAGAATGCCAAAGTGAATGGAGGAATATTGGTAAGCGACCATTTGAAAATCGGGGAGGCACATCCCCAGATGATATTGGCGATGATAAGAGCTAAGATTCCTTTTTGGACAGAGTTCACGTTTGATTTTAATAAGGCCTCGCCTTGCAGTACGCAAGGCGAGGCCTTGCGAAATACCCAAAGCAAATTCCTTTAGATTCCTTTCAATTCCTTTACTATTTCTTCAACAGGAATGATTTTTGATGTTCTCTCTTTCATATTTTTCAACTGGACTGTTTTATTTTTCACTTCCTCCGGTCCCTGGATGATGACAAAGGAGATTCCTTTTTTATCCGCATACTTTAATTGTTTTTCGAGTCTTACGGATGGATCAGGATATAATTCTGTTGATACTCCCGCGTTTCTTAACAATGCACTCGTTTGTATCGCCGTATTCCATATATCAGGGATAAACACCGTTACCAGAACCTTTATGTTTTCAAGAATTGCCGGCAAGAGTCCGCACGTTTCAATCGCCTCCAGTGTCCGATCAAAGCCGAACGCGATACCCGTTGCAGGGATATCTCTTCCGGTGATGCGTTTCATCATTCCATCATAGCGTTCTCCACCGCCGACTGATCCGGCTTGATACTCAGGAATGACAATTTCCCATATTGGCCCTTGTGAGTAGGAGAATGACCGAGCAAGCGTTGGAGCGAATTGATAATTATTCTCCGAAAAACCATAGTTTTTAAGATAAGAAAATATACTACTGATTGTTTCATCAGGATTAAGATTTTTTACATAGGTCAGGTATTCAAGTGCTTTTTCTTTCGCAATTCCTTTTTGAACCATATCAGCAATGACGCCATCTTCACCAATCTTTTTCAGTTTATCAATTGCAACGAGCGCTTCGTACGGAAATCCTTTCATAAGATCACGATTATTGACCAGAATAATGACATTTTTAAATCCAAGTTTTTGATAAATATCGATATTGGATGCTATGACTTCGGCGTCCGCTAAGGGTGATGCGATACCGAATATGTCAATGTCAAATTGCGTAAATTCGCGATACCGTCCTTTTTGCGGTTTTTCCGCCCGAAACGTTGACTGGATTTGATATCTCCTAAAAGGAAATACGAGCTTGTCAGCATACTGACCAATAACTCGGCACGTGGGCACAGTTTGATCATAGCGTAGCGCTACTTTTCTTCCCCCTTGATCCGTAAATGAGAAGAAAAGTTTTTCGTCTTCGCCAATTTCTCCGGCAAAAAGCTCGAGGGGTTCAAGGGTTGGGGTTTCCAGCGGTTCATATCCCCATGCCTCTGTATACTCGATGAGTTTGTTTTTAAGCCAATTTCGTTTTCTTGCCTCTTCAGGCAGAAAGTCCCGAAATCCTTTGAGCGTTTGAATAGTTGTATTCATAGATTACCTTTCATAGTAACAAGTTTTCTAATTCTATACAATGGTTTTATGCATTTTCTAGGATATTTGTTATACATATATCCTGCCCGGCAAAGAACGGATCCGCTTCTCCGTTTCGTTTAGCCCATGCAAATGCATTCATCCGGCATCCACCCATACATAAGGGTTGATATTCGCACGAATCACGTGCACACATACCCCGTAGATTGTTTCGTAATGCGTCACCTGTAATTGCAGGTTTGGTATATGTTATAGATCCGTCCTTGTAGTATCCAACACACGCTTCGTCAAATGACAGTCCAATAAAACAAGAATATGCTTTTTTTGTAGCCAGTGAAATTCCTACGAACTGACGGTCTAGCATCATGCAGAAATATTTGCTTTTTGGAGTATTCGTATCAATTCCAGCTAACTGCTGATATATTGACGAACCAAAAAAATTCGGTCCGAATGATCCGCCGAATAACGTCAATTTCATTTTATTCCCAACCAATTTTCTCGATCTATTGAGATTTTCCAGGAATCGTACTGTCCCTTCCTGAGTTAGAAAATATTCATTTGGGAGTGATTGAGCATTACCAAAAGGACGCACGCGTAAAAACTGGATATTCTCAACGCCGATATTTCCCAGTCGTATAACAGTGCTTTCAATGTCGTCAACGTTCCGGGCAAAGATTGGCATGAATGTGCTCACTTCAAATCCATTACGAATTGCCAGAGCGACATTTGATATGAGTTGTTCATATTCATCAGGATTATTTCTCGTATATGCTGCATATGATTCTTTTCCTCCGGGAACAGTAATAACGAGCTTTTTCATATTCGCTTTTTTTAGAGACTCAATGACTCCTTCTTTATTAAGAATTCTTCCGTTGGTTAGTGTCCGGGATATGTCCTGGTCTGCCATGACAGGCAAAACCGATAACGCCGTTGTTATTTCTTTAGGATACATCGCAAGGCTTGAAGGATCAGGTTCTCCCAGTGCCTTAATCATGCCGCGTAATTCTTGAAATGTATCATTTGTTAATCTCACAAATCCGGGTCCTCCGGATTCATTAAAGAAACACGCAGTACACGATTGGTTACACGGAGTTTCAATGAGTATATCCCGAATCTGTGTTTTAGGTTTCTGTTCCATAACAGACAACAGCGCTTCCTTGGACGGTAACTTTGTCGCGCGCTGTATCCGTTCATCGAGCGTTCCTGAGTTTGTTAGAAAAGTATCTAAATATTGTTCTTTCATAAAATTTGTCTCCTATACCATTTTTTCCACAAAAAAACCCGCCGGTTGGCGGGTGTTGTTTCAATGGATATCTTTTTTATGCCACAAAAACCCTGCCAACCGTACGGATGGAATAATAATACCAATGTGATTGGGTTCTCTGGGTTTTCATACAAAGTAATTATATCATATGGTTAGAACTTCAACAACTCACGTTTCATTATTGAATTTAACAGTGAATAGAAGAGCATTGTATTCACTTTATTTATGACTCGGATATTTTTGATTGGATTGTCTGCTTGTACGATTTTTCCTCTGTTTTTTCCTTTTTGAATGACAGTACATGATTGACGTTTTGTAAATGAAGCAATGGATGGATTTATTATGACGGAGGCGGCAAGCGGGTCATAAAAATATTGAAAATCGTTTTGGTTGTTTTTGATAATTTTTTTTATGATTATTCCATACGGATTATCCGGGATTTTGAGTGATTGCGTTTTGTCGAAAGCAAGTTGTCTGCAACCATCAAGAGAAACTAGTTTAATCGGAATTGACGATGAACAAACGATAGATGCTGCTTTTGGATCAAGAAAGAAATTATATTCCGATACGAAATCAGGCCCGACATTCCCTTTTGTCTGTACGGCTCCACCCATGATAATAAGCTGAGCAATCTTTTTTTCAAACGCCATTCCATATTTATTTATAACTTTAGCAATATTTGTGAGAGGACCGAGGCAGAAAATTGTAGTACGACGGGAACTGTTCAATACTTTCTGACCGTACCACTTTTCTATGGGAATAGTTGTCGGTACGGTCATTGATGACACGGACAATGCGGATCGCAAAAATGTCAGTTGTGTTGAGTTTATACAATCCTGTGCGGGGAAGCTGTCATTCCATGAAATTCGCGAAAGTGCTCTCAAGGAGCCGACACATATTTCTTTTTTGATGCTCACATAGTCTAAGATCTTAAGTAGATTACGTGCTCCGGTGTCCGGATTTACCAAACCAAATACCGTGCTGATTCCAATAATACGGTTTGACAGTTTCGCCATAAGCATCAGAATTGCAACAATGTCATCCATTCCGGCATCCGTATCGATAAGAATATTTGTATTCATATGGCGATCCTTTCTAATTGATCGGGAGAAGAGATGAGTATGGCATTCCACCCCAAAGCCTTTGCTGGAGCAACATCTGTTTCTTCCTGATCTCCGATTGATATAATGTTTTGCGGTTTATATCTTTTTGAGAGCATGGAAAAAATTTCCTGTTTTAGTTCAAAATCTTCACCTGTGTATATGGATTCAAACGCATCCGTTATACCCAGATATTCAGTGACTTTTGTCTGCCATATATTTGGAGCGGAGGTGACAAGAACCAGTTTTTTATTTGTTTTTTCCAATTCCCGAATCTTATTTACCGGAATGGTATAGTTTTGGAGTATTCCTTCGGGATTGATATTCCAGACAGCATCAAAATACTCTTTACGCGAGACTCCGAATTTTTGTCTTACATACGCGCTTAATCCGATTGGATCTTTCAAACCTTCTTTTACCACTTTTTGCGCTTCTGAAGATGAACATTCTGAAAGCATTTCAATATAAGCTTGTGCATTTTGGAGAACCTTTCGCTCCAATTGAGACCCTCCGTAGCCATTATTTTCTCCGTCCAATTGGTAGAGCGTTCCGTCCATATCAAAAAGAACGACTTCCCGATTTTGTTCTTTTTCGATATATGCGTCGCAGGAAAGAAGATAATCTACAACCCGCATGGTGGGGATTGCTGGGAGAGTTTTTCGTTCGTCAGTTGGTAGGGTAAAGCCGGCTTTTTGAATATCTGAAAACGTGATTTCCTTTCCCAAGGCCGATTCCCATGACAAAAAGAGGCTTGTCTGAGCATCAATGATTGCGGAACTGATATCAAAAAAGTTATCGAACATGTCAAAGCTTGCACCTTTTCCGTCACTCCATGGATATACATACGGAGTTGCATACCATAACCCATTTTTATCCTCCTGATTTATCAGTTTGCCGCCAAAAATACCGAAATCCCGAAGATCAACCCAATCATAAAGATTACGTATGGGATTGATGATGTCCGTGGAAATGTTTTGATCGCTAAGTTGTTCTTGCCCACCGTTACCGATAAATCCGAGAACGGTGCACTGTTCGTTTTTTATCCCAATGGTAGATAAGTACTTTTGTACGGTTTCTTGTACAGTTCCGCCGGTAAATACACCGTCATCAACAATCATAATTTGACGATCGGCAATATCAGGAACTCTTTTATTCAGCGCAGCCAACTGATCAGAAAAATTTGAATCAGTGATTCTGGGAATCCGTTTTCCATCTGATGTTCTGCAGATACTAAACCGTGCGAATTTGTCCTGATATGCTTCATCGCCTTCAATTGCAGAAAGGAGAAACCTGTCAAGACACAAACAAAACGTTTTATCGGTATCAAGAAATTCTTTAACTTTTTTGGAAAGCGCATCATCGATTATTTCTTCACGAAATGAAGCAAGATCAATACAGTTTTCAAGTAATGAAGATGTGAGCATGGTTGATACATCGCTAAAATATCGATTGATACCCGTTTCATCCATAGGAATATCCGGCGATAGTTTTCGCCATATCCCTTTTGTGTCTTCTGTGAGAACAAATGTCTGATTACCGGATTCCATATTCATATACCTCCTTTTATTGCCGCAGAAATAATACAAATCCTGCGGATGGTGGAGGGGAGGAATAATTACAAATCTACTAATCTACAAATGGCAAATGGGGGAAAATGCTCGCCTCAACCACGCGCACGATTTAGTTGAGGGTATGATGGAGAGAAGAAGTGCACGAAGAAACACCGGTTCTACAGCCGGTTTTGAAAGTCGAATTCAAATTGATTCCTTGATTTGTATTCATACGCATATATTAACGTGTTAACATGTTAACACGTTAATACGTGGTTTGTCAAGAGAGGAAATAGCAGGATGGACTTAGCAGGATAGACTAGGCAAGCAACAAGTGAAATGAAAGGAATGAAATGATAAAGTTCGGTTACATCACGTTAGGTTTTTTGAGGCCACGAAGCTTTCCGCTATGATAATACGAGTCCGGAACATCAGAATCGTGGAATTTTGCAGGAAACAATCGATCGGCAACAGCTTTATATCCGCCCATTCCGTTATGGAGCCAGTGGGCGACGCGTGCGACCGTCGTTGTTGAGGTTTTCAGTTTTTTCGCTATTTCTAGGTATGGTTTGCCTTCCATGAGGAGCTTCACCATTTGCCAGCGGTTGGAAAATTCCTTTATTTCTGCCATGGTCAGAAGATCTCTGAAAAAGTTTGCTTCTTCCTCTTTGGTTTTAAGTGAAAGAATTGCTTCAAACAACTCTTTCGCTTCTTTTGTGGGATAAGAAGAGGGAGTATCTGTTTTATACGGCTCCATTTTAAACTTACTCATATAAAGTAACTATATCATGAAATAATA
Organism: Patescibacteria group bacterium; assembly: GCA_003545435.1. Taxonomy (GTDB): domain Bacteria; phylum Patescibacteriota; class Microgenomatia; order UBA10105; family UBA927; genus UBA10108. Next base: position 13,476 of record DPYI01000012.1, read on the forward strand.
TATACATGCAATGTTATCGTGTTAACATGTTAACACGATGTATTAATCCTTACCTATTACATTTGTATAATGATTACCAGGAATGGTGCATAGAAGAAACACTCAGGAGAATCTGAGCTATTGAAATCCCTATGTTGACAATCGTCAAAAGTACAACGAACAGGTCAAATAATTTTTGTTTGGGTATGTCATTCATATGGTTCATCCGTACAGTTTTGATACGAATTCTACGGATGAAAAGGAGGATATTACTGAGGGGTTAGACGGGAAATCTCGACTCTTTCACGCGTAGAATTTATTTACCGTAGCTATAGCGGCTCATCCACGAGAAGAAGCCCATATGACCGAAGCTTATGGGCTGAAGAAGTTGAGATGATATGGTCAATAAATTCATAGAAATCCTACCTCTTGTTTACTATATAAAAATTTACCAAAAAAGTAAAGGGTTACGGTTTTGGCGTGGGGGTGGGGGATTTGGCGGGAGTACCGGATGGTTTTGTTGAGGATCCGGTTGCTTCCTTATTTTCAGGAGTCGGGGTTGGTGTTGGTTTTTCTCCTGTCAAATTACCGATATTGAGAATCCGCAACGCACTTATCCGGTTTTCTTTTTTGGGAACTGCGGTTCCTACTACCAGAATAGTATCGCCTACGGTGAGCTTGGAGAATCCGCCTTTTTCAATGCCTTTTTCCTTGGTCCATACACTGGTTTTGGTTGCTGTTTCAAAATCAACCACATACGTTTTTTCGTCTTTTGTGCTTATGGTAATCGTGTAGTCGGATTTTTTTACTTCCGTAATGGTTCCGAAAACGCGTTTTGTATCTTCGCTTGCGTTATGATGGATAAATATTACTTTTGCTTTCAGTACTTCAACTGCGGTATCCCAATTCCCGAATACCGATACAGTATCGTCTTTTGCCAGATCCTCGGTGGTGAGCGCGGTACGTTTGGCTTTGAGCATCTGAAATACTTTAATATCATCCGTGAGTTCTATTTTGATGTCTTTCGTGGATGTCTCTACGGTAAGAGTGGAGATGGTTGTTGCTTTGACCGTGCCGTAGATCGCTCTCCTCTCGGATTGGCTCAGCTGTGCCACTTTGGTTGCCAGGCGCTCTTTGAGATCTTCGACCTGCTTATTTTTCGCAGGTGTAGCCGTAGCGGTCGGACTTGCCTGGTTCTCAACAGCCACTACTCCCATCGGGAGCAAAAAAAGCATCATAATAAGTATCAGTTGTTTCATACTATTGCCATTCTTCCGGCGTATAAAACACGGAAACGGTCTGCGTGGCTACCGCTTGTGATTGTAAGAAACTTGTAACCGTAATATCGTTTTTTCCTTCCGATACCGTCACTTTTCCTGCGTATTTCCCGTCGCCATTTGCCTCTATAACGACCTCATCTACAGGTCCTGATATGACAACGATTGACGAGGTTGACGTAGCGCCTGACACCAGAACTTTATCTTCCTGCTCGATAGCGTCTGCAAGCGGACTTTCTATCGTTACGGTATGTTCTTTTTTGGTGTCCGTTGCGGTTGAAGTTGGTGTCGGAGTAGCTTTACTGAATTTCGGTAAACTAAAAGAGAATTTCGGGAATTGAATTTTCGGAAAATTTTTTGTCAATCCCGGACCATAAAGCACCAGTCCGGTGACCACCAACCCGACGACAAATCCGATAAATGTTGCAAGAAGGGCGTCTTTGTTCATAATTCCAAGGGGCAGGGGTTTGGTAGTTGCTAATAATACAGGAAACATGGTATAAAATGCAAATACTATGGATATTTTCCCCTTGGGCCATTCGTCATTCCGTATCAAAGGAAAAACTGTAACCGTTGTTACTGATCCATACGACTCCGCGCTTGTCGGGTTCGGGTATCCGAAACACGTTTCGGCTGATATTGTTACAGTAAGTCACGCTCACAAGGATCACAATCAAACAGCTCTTGTTGAAGGCAATCCGTATAGTGTCAATGGCCCGGGCGAGTATGAGATCAAAGGAGTTGGTATCATCGGCATTCCTCTTTTCCATGATGGGGAAAAAGGAGCGACACGGGGTATGGTTACCGCGTATCACATGGAAATAGACGGGGTGAATGTGGTTCACCTGGGAGATGTAGGAAGCAGTCTGACAAGTGATGATGTAGACCGGCTGGACGGGGTGAATATTTTGTTCATACCGGTCGGCGGCGTATACACCATTGATCCAAATCAGGCAGCCGGCATCATAGGGGAATTAGAACCTTCCATTGTCATCCCCATGCATTACAAAACACCGCGCCATAATCCGAAAGAATTCGGTGATCTATCTCCGGTTTCTGCATTTCTAAAAACTATGGGAAAAGAAGCCGTCGTAGCCGTTCCAAAATTGTCCACATCGAAAGACAAACTGCCGGATGAGATGCAGGTCGTAGTTTTAGAATAGACAAATCTGCAAATGCCACAAATCTACAAATGAATGTTCAAATGATTAAATTTATTCAATTATTTAATCATTGATTTGTCGGATTTGGTTATTTGTCGGATTTGTAGATTTATGATAAGCCCCAAAGTCCCACCCCACGATACCGTTGCCGAACAATCCGTCCTGGGGGCTATCCTTCTTGATAAAGATGCGGTTGTGGATGTAGCGGAATTTCTCAAACCCGATCACTTTTATGATGAACGGCACGGAAAAATATTTGCATCCATGCTCACTCTATTTGAGAATCATGAACCGATCGATACCGTGACGGTGGTATCGCAACTGAAAAAAAACGGTGATTTGAAAGACGTGGGAGGAGCCTCATCGGTCAACGGGCTTCTGAATATCGTTCCCACGAGCGCACATGCGGAAAAGTACGGCAGGATTATCCACGAATTGTATATCAAACGGTCCCTTATAGAATCCGCAGCGTACATCAGCGAGCTGGCGTTTCAGGAAGAAGGAGAAGCGCAGGAACTTCTGGATGAGGCGGAATCGAAAATTTTTGCGATAGCCCAGCACGCCACAAAACGGGATTTTATCACCATCAAAGACGCGCTTGCTGCCTCTTTTGACCGGTTGGATGAACTCCATAAGCGGGCCGGAGGGTTGCGGGGAGTGCCCACTGGATTTACGGATCTTGATATGAAGCTTGCAGGCCTGCAGGAGTCAAATTTGATTATTTTGGCGGCCCGGCCCGGTACCGGAAAAACCGCGATGGTTCTCAATATCGCCCAGCACATCTGTGTCAAAGAAAAGATTCCCGTCGGTATGTTTTCCCTGGAAATGAGCAAAGAAGAACTTGTGGACCGGTTGCTTGTGTCGCAGGCGGATATTGACGCATGGCGTCTGAAAACCGGAAAACTCTCCGATGACGATTTTACGGGGCTTAGCGAGGCGATGGGAGAACTGGCCGAAGCGCCCTTTTATATCGATGATACCCCGGGTATTACTCTTATGGAAATGCGGACCAAAGCCCGGAGACTTCAGATGGAGCACGGCGTAAAACTCATTATTATTGATTATCTCCAGCTTGCTGATCCGGGAAGGCGCTATGACTCTCGCGTTCAGGAAGTATCGATTGTTTCTCAGGGATTTAAAAATTTGGCGCGTGAACTCAGACTTCCGGTGTTGGCATGCTCGCAATTGTCCCGCGCGGTGGAGGCCCGGGGTACCAGAATTCCTGAGCTGTCGGATCTTCGGGAGTCCGGATCCATCGAACAGGATGCGGATGTGGTCATGTTTTTGTACCGCGAAGAAGGGGATCAGACTCAGTGGGGCGAACAAATACCCACCAAACTCCGGATTGCCAAACACAGAAACGGACCCCTGGCGGAGATTAGCCTCATGTTCCGCGGCGACCGCATCCGTTTCTACAGTGTGGAGAAAAAACGGGAAGAAGCTGCGAAATGATATAATTACATTGCCAATTGCCGGGGTGGTGAAATTGGCAAACACGCAGCTCTCAAAAAGCTGTGGTCCTAAAAGACCTTGCGGGTTCAACTCCCGCCCCCGGCACCGCACTATGTCAATGCCTAGGCACTGTATGAACAAGAATTTTTTTGAAAAGCATCTTCAGCCAAGAGAAATAGATATTATAGCGGCACGAAAAGATCCGTTATATGATCAATTAGTCGGAGTACTTCAGGAAGTAGAAAATCATCCTGAAAGTTGTGATAAATATAGGGAAGCGGTTGAAATTTTAAGTGAATCATGTTCACAGATAGGTTTTGATAGTGAATCTTTATCGGGAGAGTGGATCCGGATACATAAATCGATATGCGCGATTCATAGGGAAATATGTCCTGATTTTATACATATACATGGAGATATTTTGACATGAAATGTACTATAACTACTGATAAAACTGAACTTATCCAATCCGATTGTCTGGTGATATTTGGATGTTGGAAAGAGAAGGTTCCGTTTTTGTTATTCAATAAAGGAAAAAAAGTAGATCAACCGCTTTCTTCGCTCATTGCTAACCTAACTTCTAAACAGGAGTTTGAGGGTAAGGTTGGGAAAACACTCCTTATCCATACCAATAAACAAATCCAGTCAAACCATGTATTAATTGCCGGTGTCGGAGATGTGAAAAAGCTTTCGATGAAGGATTGGCTGGATGTGATGGCAGCAGTAGGAAGAGAAGCAAAAAAGATCCGCGCAACCCATGTGGCTGTTGTTCTTGAAGAAGAAATACGTACGGTCATTGGCGCTGAAAAAACAGCAAGAGGAATTGTTGAGGGGATGACACTGGGAACGTATGAATTTAACCGGTATAAAAAAATGGAAAAGAAGGAACACGCGATTGATATTGTTTCCATTATTTCAAAAACAGATCAAAAAGCCCTCTCAGACGGTATCCGGTTCGGAGAAATATTAAGTAAGGGAACAATTATCACTCGTGACTTAGTCAATGAACCTTCATCCGTGACAACCCCGACGTTTTTGGCAAATTTTGCCCACAGCATCGCACGGAATGACAAAAATATGACCTGCGATGTTCTTGAAAAAAAAGATATGGAGAAGTTGGGGATGGGCGGGATCTTGGGAAT
>DPYI01000040.1:0-1614 GCA_003545435.1 Patescibacteria group bacterium
CCGCGGGGCAAGCGAAATTTTAACTTTATGATTATCCTAGCTATTGAAAGTTCATGTGACGAGACCCCAGTAGAATGCTTCCTTGCTCTCGAGGCCTACGGCCACGCATCGCAAGAGCGCATCTACGGGGCAGGCTTATGAATATTTTAGCCATAGAGTCCAGTTGTGATGAAACGGCATGTGCTGTTATTCGTGATGGAACGGAAATAGTAAGCAATGTTATAGCCTCATCTACTGCTATGCATGAAAAATGGGGCGGAATTGTGCCGGAAGTGGCAGCGCGAGAACAGCTAGTATCAATAATACCGGTTTTAACGGAAGCGCTTTCATGTTTTTCCCATACGTCAAAAAAAAGCTTAGCTTTGTCGACAAAGCTAAGCTTTAAGGAAATTATCATGCGATACGTTGATGCAATCGCAGTTACCGTAGGACCCGGTTTAATCGGCTCGTTATTAATTGGTGTTGAGGCGGCAAAAACCATTGCGTTTATCACGGGAAAACCAATCATCCCCGTCAACCATGTACTGGCTCATATATACGGGAATTTTCTTAGCTTCGCAAGGCCTCGCCTTGCGAAGCTAAATAATCAGAATATTCGATTTCCCGCAATATCGCTCGTTGTCTCCGGCGGACATACGGAATTGTTTTTGATGAAATCGGAAAAGGATATGAAATGGCTCGGAGGAACGATTGATGATGCGGCAGGTGAAGCGTTTGATAAAACCGCCAGACTTTTGGGATTTGGATCACAGGGAGGAGCTGCAATACAGGAAGCGGCAAAAGAATTCAGAATTCAGAATTCAGAATTCAGAATCAAATTACCAAGGCCGATGATGTATGACGAAACCCTTAATTTTTCTTTTTCCGGTCTGAAAACTGCAGTTATGCGTGAGGTTAATAAATTGAAAACAAATCAACAACCCGCCTCGCGTCGAGGAGCGGACGCGAGCTCGCCTCGCGTCGAAGCGGGTCGAAGCGGGTTAAATAAAGAACTCATTGAGCAATTATCATTTGAAGTACAGGAAGCAATCACTGATGTATTAGTTGCAAAAACAATGAAAGCTGCAGAATTGTATCATGCAAAATCCATTCTCATCTCCGGAGGAGTTGCCTCCAATGAACAATTACGAAACAAATTTATTTTAACAATGGAGCAATGTAACAATGTAACAATTGTGATGCCTCCGGCATCGCTCTGCACCGATAACGCTGCTTTTATCGGCAGTTATGCATATTTCAGGGGGGTACAAGAGGATTGGCACACGATCACTGCAATTCCGGATTTGCCCGTTGAAGAATAACTGTTTCTTCCCTGCACCATGGAGAATACATATTGGGATTATCTTCCGTGTCTTTCAAAAATTCTTTCCACCCTATCCATTTCCAATCAGCTACTTCGCCTTCATTTGGAACCGGATTATCATTCGTAAATCCCATCAGGATCGGACAGATTTCATTTTCGACAATGCCGTTTCTATCGGTAAATCGGTAACGGTATGGGGAAACTTCAACCAAATCGCGGACAACCAATCCTAACTCATCCTGAAGCCGACGGCGTGCGGCATCAACACTCGTTTCCCCTTTTCCCGGATGACCGCAAACCGTATTGGTCCA
>DPYI01000040.1:1640-8462 GCA_003545435.1 Patescibacteria group bacterium
ATATTCAATCATAGAATTGATTCAAATTCCCTTTTCATCATCGAAGCCTGAAAAAGAATTGAAAGAAATGTTCCTAATGCAATTTGTTTGTGATCCGGAACAATGACAGTATGGAGTTTGCCATCACGGATTCCCCGTAATTTTATGTGACTTCCTTTTTGTGAAACAATAACAAATCCTGCTTTTTTCAATACACGAAGAACCTCTCTTCCGCTATAAAGTTTAGGCATATGCAAACGACACCGTATGAAGCTCTACATCTTTCAATGGAGAGGGATTGGTTATGGATTCATCTTCAAAATACAAAGAAAGAGCTTCTTCAAGGTTGGAAAGCGCTTCTTTTTTCGTTTTTCCCTGACTAGTAACTTCAATTTCCAAACATTTGACCACGTGTAAATTTCCTTCTTTCCAAAGAAGTGCGTGAAGCCCAGAAGATAATTGTGTTTTTGACTTTTTCATACGTTACGAAAGTATATCATATTTTCGTGCGCGAAACCGAATTAATTACCAACTAGCTCCTTTCGCCGAACTCTGCTTGTTATGTAAACAACCTATGTGTATAATTGGCTGTCAGAACTGCCCAAAAGGCAATGTGTGTATGGGAAAAGAAGCAATATACTATCTTACGCCAGAGGAACAACAATCAATAGAGGGGTGGGTGGAAGATATACTTCCGTTAGTAGAAAGGCATCCAGAACTTGGAACAGTGGATCTTGCTGTAGAGGGCGGAGTGGGAACTGGAATTACTATGCCCCATATAGCGAGATGTTTGTTCCCTAATGCACTTTACATTGGTATGGATATTGCAAAAAGTCTCATGAGGATCAATCCAAGACAAAGGGGCACCATTGACGAAGAACTATTGAGGAAAGCACAGGCGGCCAGTGAACATCCTTCACTTACTATGCAAGGAGCAATGATATATGGCAACTGTTTTGATAATGGACTGATAAGAGATATTATGAAAAAGTCAGGAACACAAACACCAATTCTTATGTCATACTATGCTCTTAATGCTTTACTTGACCGCAAAATGAATCCATGGGATAGAAAAGACGCAAGCGATATGACAACTATTGACACTATGGTAGCGCCGGACAGTCCATATAAAGCACAATTACATATTGGTACAGACTGGGACGATAATGAAGAGACGAGTGTAAGTTCTCAATACTATTATCTCGAAGAAGCAGCTAAAAACGCTGGTTGCACTACAGAGCGCTTGGACAGCGGTTTACTAATACTTGGACCTTCCAGATAATTTTTTTAAGTGAATACCTGCCCTGACATTCCCCGCTGCGTTTTTAGTGCGCCCACTTGGTGACGATCCAAGTACCCCCACTTTATAAGAGTGGTGCTCTACCGATGAGCTATGGGCGCGATATTTTTATTAATACCTGACTCTACCGCTGACCCGCCTGCAATCGCCTTCGGCGATAGCCGATGGCGAGCAGGGCTACGGGTGCTTTCGCTCATCCAATTATAGCAAATCCGCCATCGGTCTTCCTTTACAAGAGTATTTCGATACGAAAAGAAACATAATGTTTGTTATCATGTTTTAAAACATAGTAACATACTATTCACCACGTTAAGTACTTAATTCAATACTTATAACTGACTGATGGTTACTTTACGCATTGCGGAATGTTATGGAGATAATTCTTTCAGGATCTCTTCCATGCGGGCTTCGATTTCCAGCGCACGGCTTTTGTTGTTGCCAAATATCACATACGCAAGGCGGTGCTGACGGATAAGATTTGATGAAGCGATAACTACTCCTTCTTTTTTCTTTTTATCAAAAAGCACAGAAAGAAGTCTTTCATACACTTCTCTAAACGTCNNCTGGTGTTTGATTCTGTGACATAGATCTCCCCGTTTTTGGCTGCTGCAAAATCAACATCAAAATATCCCCGATAGCCTGCTGCACTATACTGTTCCGCGACAAAAAATCCTGTATCAATAATCCGCGCAGACACCCGATCTGTTACGATATCCTGATTGATCTCGATGCCATGAAATACACCGTCTTTGGTCACGCGAAGTCCGCAATAATACAGAAATTCAATCTTTCCGTTTTTAGCAATTTTAAATTCTACATTTGGAAATCCTCCTGCAACGGACGGATTAACGTGTATTAAGCTTTCAATCACAATCGGAAACTGTTCCCAGTACACATCTTTTGCGAGAATTTCATAGATTGCACGTTCACACGTCTTGTATTCATACGGAAGGTCATTGTCCCGAAAAATCAGAACGCCCGATCCGGAATGTCCTTTATTTGTTTTTATCACAACCCCGTTTTCTTTAATAAATTTATTCGCGGCAATTTTTGAAGCGTCGATAATCCCGCTGCAAACGACGCCCTCCGGCATTTTAAGATCAGGTTCTTTTGCGCCGCTCATTTGAACGAGCTGTCGAATCCCTGATTTGCTGCCAAAAAAGTTTACTGTCCATGCGCAATCTATTTCAGGAGATTCCGGAGTATATACCGTAATACCGTTTGACCGCAACACATCAATGAGATGAAGAAATTGCGGAGATGTTGAATAACTGGTAAGCGTCAACTTTTTAACGGAATTTGACGCATCCACAAGACGTGCCATAATTTTTTCATCTCGAAGTATGTCTTTGCAAATAACTCCGGTATGAGTTTCCGGAACGAGAATCTCCAATGTTTTTATTGAAAATAAATCTTTCACATATGCGATATACGACTCATCTATTTTTTTCGGAGAAATATAAATAAGTCCTTCGATATCCGCGTTGGTGAAAAGTTCTCCCCGATCGGAAAGATCAGCATTGTCATCTATTTCCCATTTATGAAGCTTCGTATCGGTAATAGCGGAAATAAACGGCCATACATCTTCAGACATATTGAAGATATACACGACCTTTTCAAATCTTTTTGGTAAACCATTTGGGAAATCTATTTGATCCATGCACTTTGGAGATGAATAAAAAAGTTCAATAAAATATAGTGTACAAGTTTTTCATCTTCTGTAAAGGGACAAAATTTACAATCTCGCCCGTTGGGTAATTTCTGCTTCCACCAATTCTTTGGAGCGGCCGTATTTGAGGCGGGACAGCTGGATGATGGCATTTGCGACCTGATTATTCCGCAAACTATTGATATGCCGCATGTCTTTGGTCAGATCCACACTGAACGGTTTGACCGGTTCGCCTTTGACGATGGTTTTCACATACGCATTGTACCGGTCAATATTAATCAGGTCTGTTTCATTAAATACCGGCTGGAATTCATGCTGGAGATAATTGGCATCCGTCACTCCGATTCTGAATGACACCAGCGTCCCGACGTTGCCGAACACCGCGTTTTTCACTTCTTCCTCCATCTGCCCGATAAATTGGTTGGCGACAATGAGGTTTAAACGGTATTTCCGGGCTTCCGATAGGATCTGCGCAAAATCAGGGGTTGCGAAATTCTGAAACTCGTCCACATAGAGGTAAAAATCCCGTCGGGCTTCCTCCGTTATATCGGTCCTGCTCATGGCGGAAACTAAAATCCGGGGGACAAGAATGAGTCCCAAAAAATTACTGTTTTCCTCCCCCAATTTCCCTTTAGCCAGATTGACAAGCAGTATTTTTCCTTCATCCATGGCATTGCGAAAATCAAACGATGATTTTGATTGTCCGATCATATTCCTGATGAGCCTGTTGGTGACAAAGCGTCCGAACTTGGAAACGATATAATCCAACACTTCCGATTTGTGAAAGTCCGCAGTTTGAGCAATCTGATCGGTCCAATACCTCCTGACGATCGGATCGGATACGCGGGGCAAAAGTTCCTGCACGAAATCCGGCCGTTGGAGAACCTGCACCACCTCGATGAACGTTCCGTTCGGGACTGCCTGCATGACCGTCAGCATTGCATTTCTGATGGCATGCTCAAACCGGGGGCCGATAATGCCTGTTTTCATGGGATCAAACAGTTTGTACATGAGCCCCACAATTGATGTTGCGACAAAATGCTGTTCCAGCTCGGTACGGGATTCCAGCATATTAAATCCCATAGGCCGCTGGGAGTCGGACGGATCAAAATAAATCACGTCTTCAGCCCGTTTCGGAGGCATTCTGGTAAGAATACCGGTAATCAGATCCCCGTGCGGATCAATGACGGCGCACCCTTTGCCGTTTTCAATATCCTGCATCACCAGTTCCTCCAAAAGCTGTGATTTACCGGTACCGGTTTTTCCGATGACGTACATATGCCGGCGTCTGTCATCATCGCCGATACAGATCCGCCTCTCAACACCGCGGTATTTCGAAATACCGATAAAGAGTCCCGACGAGGGTATCTGCATAGGAGCTGGCGCCCGTTTTGCATTGAGCCAAAAAATATGCGGGGTCTCAACGGACTTATTGGGAAAGTGGTAAATCGTCGAAAGCTCATCGGTATTCAGGACGCCGTACTGCTTGAGAAACGGCAGGTTAAAAAGAGGAAAATACCTATAGACAAAATCTATGATAAAAAATTGTTTTACCGGGTACTTCACTTTCGTAAAATGGTTATGATCCGAAGAAAACTGCTGGAACGAAGATATTATATTGGACAGATGCATAGATGCCGATTCTTTGGCGGGAGAGGAAACAACAATGCGGATGACGGTGTTAAATCCGGACTTGCTGGTTTTCTGATCTATCGCCTCAAGCGTTTTCGGGTCAACTTTGAAGCTCGCCTTCTCCGGATTTGACTCATCCCGTTTCGTCTTTGCTACATATGAGTGGCCCATTTTCCGCCATTTACCGTCTGACGGCTGGATCAGAATTTGAATCGCTGCCCCTTCCCCTTCCTCCATTTTTGCCAGCACCGACGTCAGGGATGAAAGGGAATCCGTCGGAAGATCGCGGTACACGCGAATCGGAAAAAAATCAGATGAGGAAAGTGTCAAAGCAGCAAATGCAACTTTGCCGTCTTTTGAAAAAATCGAATATTCCTCAACGACTTTAATATCTGCTCCCGGGTATGCTCCGTGAATTTGCTTTTCTACAAGGTCTACATGTTTTTTGGGTACACACACATAGAACCGTATGTCTTCTTTTTTTGCAACAATTTCAAATGACACATGTTCCTGGGGTTTAAGAAACGACCAAAACCCCGATTGAAAAATGCTATAGATGCTGGCAAACATCTGTTCTGCCGCATCTATTTTTATCTCATTATCCCGAGGCACTGCTACCTGAAGAAGGACATATTCAAGGGACCGTATTTCCCTATCACGGTATTTCCATACAAGAAACGCTACGTATCCCAAACCCGCCAAACACCCAATAAAAAACGCCATCATGACGAGAGACACTCCAAGCATCTGCAACCGATAGATAAGATCCAAGAATTGATCAGACATACATTTATCAACGAATTACGAATGAAAACTACGAATATACGAATGGAACATGGTTTTATTCGTTTATTCGTACTGATTCGTTATTCGTTGATGGTGGTTTTGTCAGATTAAACAACCGAAATTGTTTTAATTTCCGTATACACCACACAGCAAGCCATCGCCACGAATCGAGAATGCTTTTCTGTAATCCTTGGGCAATCTGAGGCTGTGTGAGCGGTAATACTACAGTTGCCCCGGTCCCCAATCCGACATTTGATCCGGTAGGTTTGACTCCCATTTGTGTGATCGGTTTTGGTAAGGTAACAACGGTAGGTTGCTTTTTTACACCCGCTGCGATGACTTCTCTGGGGAGTTCCAATTCTTTTTGTATTTCCTGAACAGGCAGTTCCGAAGAGGGAACCATCTCGCCTTCTTTTCCCAAGCCCGAGCTGCCGGTTATCGGTAGTGGTTGAGGTTGTTGTGAACCGATAATAGTTCCTGTCTTAGGCAGGTCATTCATATGTTTTATCATAGCACAAATTTAATACTGATACGCATAAATAACTCCCTGTTGAAACATCAGTTGTTGAAATTTTTTTCCCAACGAACGTCGTTTCTTTTTAAAAGGTTTTTTCTTTTTCTTTTTTTTCTTCGGCAGGATAGGTACTTTCCCCTGTTCCCGTATCATGGTCAAGTACCAAATAATTGAAAGAAGAATCCATGGGCTGGATTCTTGACATGACTGTTCTTCTTTCCCGATTTTTTTCCGAAACACGACAGTTCCCATGTTTTCCAATGATGGTTTCCCGTGAAAATTATATTTATATAAGGAAAAAAGAATCCACGCCCTGATAAATTCTAAGACCGTTTTGCGTACTCCGTCTTTCCGTTCCTGCGCATCCTGTTTCTCTTTCCGATGGAGTTTGATTTTCCTTTCCGGTTTTCTTTTTCCCCTTTGGTATTCAGAACGGATTTTCCGTGTAATCTTGTCCAACGCTACCAATAACCCTATTTCTTTTCCATGAACTAAGAGGTTTTCTTTTTTCCTTTTTTCTTTTGAATCAATACTCCGTTTCTTTTCTTTCCGGAGAAAAATGATGTTTCCTGTTTCCCTCTTTCTAAATCTCTTAATCTCTTTATCTCTTAATCTCTTTTTTTCTCTATATCTTCTTCTCTTTATCTCTTTATATGTCTTTTTCTTTCTTTCACAATTTCTTGGCTTTTGCATTCCTCTCTCGCTTTGTAGTTTGGCATCTTCTCTTTGTACTCTTTCTTTCTTCTTTAAACGCGCCCGTAATACACTTCGTTCCGACCGTTTGATTCTCCGCAATTCCTGCTTTTCTTTTTTGGTTAACGGTGACACAGGTTGAGTTAATGCATCCAACAAAAACAAAGCGCCTCCCACACCAACTCCGGTCTTTTGGGCAAAGATAATACTTTCTTTCTTTTCATCGGATTTTTCTTTTTGTTTTTCAAT
>DPYI01000005.1 GCA_003545435.1 Patescibacteria group bacterium
GTTCCTTAACTGCAATATACCCTTATTATATAGACAGTGCGATGCGGGCAAGAGATCTATCGAGCGTGAGAAGCGGGACGTGTTTGTTTTGGGCAATCCAGACATAGGAAGCATCATAGACCGTGATTCCTTGTTCGGCGGCGAGAGAAAAAACTTCGGAAAATTGCATAGGTATAAAAACTATATCAAACAGCAAGATGTTCTGTACCATTGTTTCTGCATAATCTCTGGACAATCGTTTTCTTCTGACAGCCATATACAGAGCATTGCAGACTTCAAACAGAAGAAGTGGTGATGAAATAAAATTGGTTGTTCCTTTGGTGAATGAATCTATAATGAGATTAACAGAGTCATTTTTTTCATCAGGTAGACAATATGAAAGAATAAACGATGCGTCGATGACAGCAGTCTTTGGCGGTTTAGTATTTTCTGCCATAATTAATGAGTTTTTTATAGTCTATGCCCTTATGGATTGTACGGATTGCTCGTATCGCAGATACAGCCTCCTTTCGTTGTAATAGACGATCGTGGTTTTCAATGTATGTTTTTACCACAGCGCGCCGAACCAATTCTCCAATTGATATCCCATCAGAGCGGGAGCGCTGGGTTAATAACGTCCATAATTGATCATCAAACAGGATATTGGTTCTTTTTTGTAACATACACATACATAGTACCATACATATACCACGCGCGTCAAGAAACAAATCCTCATCCACCTTTTCTGGACCATGACAGTGACGGTGTTTCTGTAATTTTTTGAGAAATACCAGATTTTCTAAATTACTACTTTGCAAAGGTTACAGGAAGGTAGAACTTATTATTTGACCATTTGAACTTTGGGTTCCTAGCTGAATGAAGTTCGTTCCACCGGTAATATTCGTTAGTTTTTCGACGAAACTCTTCCATTTCGGTAAATGCTGGATCGTTTACTGTTTGATTTACAATAGTTCGAATATCTGGATTAGTCCATAAAACATACGGATGACCCCAACAAAGGTCACAAATAGGATTAACATTAAGTCTGTGTAACCAGTAAGCAAACTGATCTTCTTGTCTATATAACAGCTTTTCAGGCATATTTGTTTCTATATCTTTCATATTTATTTTTCACCTCCTTTCAAAAACTTTGTTTATACGCTCCACACGGAATGGCTTTTTTAGCCACAAAAAAACCCCGCTCAAGCGGGGATTATGTTTTTAAAAGGCTGTGATTATCTAATTATTTTTTCCAACCCAAAACACCCCGCCCGAGCGTGGTAGAAGATGAGGAACTAAATCCCCCAACTCGACAGAGTGTTATGTACATCTGGGTTGTCATACAAAGGGTATTATAGCACGTTACAGTTCTAAACGTTAATGCAATGCAATAACTCACTGAGATCAAACGCTGAAGTTGATTACTAAAGAGCCAAGATCTATTCAACTCGCTGTCCAACCGCCGTCTATGTAGAGAGTGGCGCCGGTGGTGTAACTGGCTTCATCGCTGGCAAGATAGACCACTGCGGATGCAATTTCTTCGGGTTTTCCGAAGCGCTTCATGGGAATTCTGGCAAGCATTCCCTGAGATTGTTGTGGATCACCGGTAATCCCCTGGGTCATTTCTGTTTCGATCACTCCGGGTCCGATTGCATTGACTGTAATCCCCAAGGGCGCCAGTTCATCGGCTAAGGCTTCCGTCATCCCTACAATCCCGCCTTTACTGGCACAATAGTGGACTACTTGAGGAAATCCGACAGCGACTCCTCCTGATGCAATTGAGGAGATGTTGATGATCCGCCCCCATTTGTTTTTAGCCATCTCCTGTCCAGCGGCTTGTGCAACATGAAAATACGCCTTGAGGTTTGTGTTGAGCGTTTTGTCCCACTGCTCGTCGGTCATATCAAAAAATGATGCAAATTCAGCTACCCCTGCGTTGTTCAGAAGTATATCCAGCCTTCCAAATGTTTCTACAATTTTTTTTACTCCTGCCTCAATGTCTTCCTTTTTTGTCACATCCATAGGAATAACAAGAGCTTTCCCGCCTTTTCCTTCAATTTCTTTTTTGAGTTCCTCTAGTTTTTCAACGCGCCGAGCAGCAATGGCAACTGAGGCCCCCTGACCGGCAAGAGCAATGGCTGAAGCCCGGCCGATACCGGATGAAGCACCGGTAATGAGAGCAACCTTGTTAGTTAAGTCAAACATATTATCCTCCTTAATAGTAAAAAGTTCATAAAGTTATTGAGTTATAAAGTAAAAAATACTTTATAAACCTTATGAACTTTATAAACTTGCAACTAGTTTTTATGTAGCGCTTCTTCTACTTTTCTTTTCAAATCATCCGGCTTTCCTATATCCAGTTTAACACCATTGAGGAAAAATGTGGGGGTGGCGTTGATCCCCAGAGACACACCAAATTGTTTGTCCTGTTCAACGAGGGCTTGGAGCGAAGGATCTGCAGAATCGGATGCGAACTTCTTTTCGTCAAGCCCGAGCGTCTTTACAATTGCTGAAACAGAGCTTTCCGAAAGCGTTTGGGCAGCGTACAGTTCTTTCCACATCTCCCAGAATTTCCCCTGTTTTCCGGCAGCTTCTGCCGAAACTGCTGCTTTGACGGAAAACAGATGCTGGGGGAGAGGATAGTGGCGGTGGGCAAACAGAAGGGCATCTTTATTGTCGTTTATGAGCGTTTCAATGGTTTTGGCAAATAGTTTACATGCCGGACACTCAAAATCCGAAAATTCAACCAGCCATACGTTCGCATTTTTATTTCCCGACGTGTATGTTGCGGGAGTGATAAGCCTGTCTTTTTCAATGGGTTTTTGCGGACGGGAAAGAAGTATGACGGCTATGACAACGATAAGAATCGTTCCCACGATGATTCCGAGGAAAAATTTAGATTCAGAGGTGAGCTTCATAAAAAATTTTATCAACGAATTACGAATAAAAACTACGAATATACGAATAAGAAAATTTCAATTCGTTTATTCGTACAGATTCGTTATTCGTTGATGCCACTTTGTGGACATTACTTTCGGGACAAAAGCATACTCTTTATTACTAATCCAAAGACGATATACATATCCACTGCTGATATCGCGCACCACGTGCAAATGCCTTTGATGACGAACAGCTCCATAATGGTAAACCAAGAAACGAAGCAGACGCCGAATATGGCGATACCAAGCATAAATTTTAACAGTTTATTGTTGCTTGCTGATCGATCGGTTGTTCGGAGAAAGGAAAGGATGGTAAGTCCGGTGTAGCCGACCAGACCAAATGCCGGGACCGGAATGCCGAAGGGGTATGAAACAGGGCTTTTCCTGACTAGCTCACACCCGCCGCCGGTGAGACAGAGGATTCCGGTGTTTCGCAAAAAACTCTGAAGGACATACGCGGCCATGAGGACTCCTGCCAGAGAGAGAATAAAGATGATGCGGTTAATCATTACTATTTTTTGTTTCATACTAATCCGCTAAAATCATTCAAGGTTTAGCCTTGTCGTCAAGGCTAAATCTTTATATGCTGCCGCGGCGGGTTCTGGCAAAAAATTTGCCCCGGTTGTCCTGACGGATTTTCAATCCTCTGGCAAATGGATTGGTAAACACCGGCCGCGGAAACGCAACAGGCACTGCCGGTATATGCGCTTTCTTCGAAGTGCTTGGTTTGGGAGGCATTGTGGGTTTGACCAGAGGTACTTTTTCTTTTTTCATAGTGCTCCTATTATGGCAAAGCTATTCCTCCTTCGCAATACCGATTCTCACAAGATTTAACCGCAGGGAATTTCCTACAACTGAAAGAGAGCTTGCGGCCATGGCAAAGGCCGCAAGAGCCGGATTGAGCATCCATCCGGTGAACGGATAAAGAATTCCCATTGCCAATGGAATGAGGAGTACGTTATAGGAAAACGCCCAAAAAAGATTCTGTTTGATAACGGATAGTGTATTTCTGCTTAACCGTATAGCTGATATGACGCTCCGCAGGTCTTTATTGAGAAGCGTAATGCCGGCTGATTCTATAGCAACATCGGTTCCCGTGCCTATGGCAATACCAACATCAGCAGAAGCCAGCGCTGGAGCATCATTGATGCCGTCGCCAACAAAAGCAACCGTAGAAAATTGTTGTTTTAGCTCCTTTATCTTGTGTGCTTTGTCTTCCGGTAGCACCTCTGCCATGACATTTTCAATTCCAGCTAGTTGTGCAACAGCGTGTGCTGTCCGTTTGTTGTCACCGGTGATCATCCAGACGGTTATACCCATCTTTTTCAGGTTTTTCACCATGTCTTTTACCTCGGGTTTGAGCGTATCGGCAACAGCAATAATTCCTTTGAGTTTATTGTCTACGGCACAAAGCATGACTGTTTTACCCTGTCCCTCAAGTTCAGCAACCTTTTTTCCCAGAGAAGCATACCCAATGTGACGTTTATCCAAAAGGGCCCGGTTGCCCAGCACAATGGATTGTTTTTCTATGGTTCCTGTTATACCAAACCCGGGAATCGCTTCAAATTTTGTTGTTTTAAGAAGTGTCAGGTTTTGATCTTTGGCTTTTGCAGCAATTGCTTCAGCCAGCGAATGTTCAGATCCTTGCTCCAGAGAGGCAGCATACTGAAGAAGGTGTTGGGTTGGATCCCAGCTTCCGCCTTCGCTAAAGCTACGTCGGACAGGCGGGACGACAGTGACTGGAATTATATCGGTCACTGTCGGTTTTCCTACGGTGAGCGTACCGGTTTTATCAAAGACTGCTATAGAAATTTTGTCGGCAATTTCGAGGCTTTCTGCGTCTTTTATGAGAATTCCGTGTTCTGCGCCCTTACCCGTTCCCACCATGATGGCAGTGGGGGTTGCCAGACCGAGCGCACAGGGACATGCGATGATAAGAACCGCAATCATATTAGTTAAACCTTGGACAAAAACGTTGTTGAATCCGCCGACTGGCGGACCGAGGTCAAACCACAGAACAAACGTGCCGACGGCAAGCATAAGAACAATCGGGACAAAATATCCGGATACGCTGTCAGCCAACCGTTGAATCGGCGCCCTCGTGCTTTGGGCCTCTGTCACCATTTTGACGATTTGGGAAAGCATGGTTTCACTCCCCACCTTAGTTGCAGTCATCACAAACGTTCCTGTTTTATTCATCGTTGCGCCAATCACCGGATCACCGTCTTTCTTGTCAACCGGCATGGATTCACCGGTAATCATGGATTCATCAATACTGGATGATCCTTCAACGATGGTTCCGTCTACCGGGATTTTTTCTCCGGGACGGACACGGATAACGTCGCCGACGATAACCTGATCAATGGGAATATCTGTTTCATCATAATTATTATATGAAGCGTATGCGCGAGGTTTTCTTGTGTCCGATGGGGGTCCCTCTCCGTCAGCTGACGGAGAGGGACGGCTCGAGTTTTTACGCAAAACTCTCGCCGTTTTAGCCTGAAGATGCAGGAGTTTTTTGATCGCATCTCCTGTATGGGCTTTCGCTTTTGCCTCCAAGTATCGTCCAAGAAGGATAAGTGTGATAATAATGCTTGATGTATCAAAATACATGATGAGCGGAAATCCAAAGCGAGAAAGTTCTTTTCCAAAAAGCGTGGTTGCGGCGGAGAATCCGTACGCGGCACTGGTCCCGATGGCAATGAGCGTGTCCATACTTGCCGTTCTGTTCTTGAGTCCTGACCAGGCGGCCTGGTAAAATCCCCATCCGGCCCAAAATTGGACAGGGGTAGCCAAAAGAAACAGGACGACAGGGCGCGTTAACAGTTCATAAAAAGATGAGAGTGACAAGAAAGAAAAGAATTCTTTGAACCATTCGGGAAAGCTACCCAAAAATACGAAAGTGCTTATGATAACTGATAGAACAACGAGTGTTTTTAAATGCGCTAACTCTTTGCGCTTCGCCTCCTCTTTAAGATTCTGCGGGGTTTTTGTTGTATCTCCTTCAAGAATAGCCTGATAGCCGATATCATTGATTGCTTTGCCCAGAGTTTGAAGATGTGTGATTTTCGGATCAAAATTGACTGTTGCCTCTTCACTGCCGTAATTGACAGTTGCAGTTTCCACTCCTGAGATGGAGCGGAGTTTGTTTTCAATGTTTTTCGCACACGAGCTGCAGTGCATGCCGACAATGGGAAATGATACTTTGCTCATACGATCCGTATTCTTCCATGGAACATATTCATACCGCAGTAAAATCCCGAAACGCCTTTCTTTTTTGGGGGAAGAGTAATGGTGATCGGAATATTAAGCGGAAGATATTCTTTTATTTTATAATCCGGAAATATAATCTCCTCGAGACACCTGTTGCTGTCGGTCCTGATAAAGGTGAGTGTTGCCGGTTTTCCTTGATTGATCGTAATTGTGTTTGGTTTATATCCACCTTCCACATGAATATTCCATGTGCTTTTTGTTTCCTCTCTGGCGAAGCCAGATCCGGCTTCGCCGGACTTTTTGCCAAAGAAAAACCAGTACATACCAACGATAACGGCTAAGCCTCCGGCTGTAACAATAATTTTATCCATAGTATGATGATAGCATTTTTTCAACACCTTGTTGCCAATGGGAACTGACTTCTTTACAATGACACATATGCCAGGAAGTAGAATTTCGATGCGTTTTTACCTTTGCCTTGAATGACTTCCTGAATAATGAGACATACTATTATATTTTGAAAGGAGATTGAAATTTCAAAAAACGCAAATAGGCAAAGATCGAAATTTCACTTCCTGGTATGCCAAATTTGATTGTTATTTTCCTTACAGGACTTCTTACAGGCGGGATTACATGTGCCGCCGTACAAGGCGGGTTGTTGATGGCCGTTTTGGCTAATGCTGATGCGACGAATCCAGTAAATTTAGCTAATCCTACCAATAAAATTCGATTAAGAATGATTACCATCGTTTTTGTTTTTGTTTTAGCTAAACTCATCAGTCACACGATATTAGGATTCTTTTTAGGATTTATGGGAGAAAAACTTCAGTTTTCCGTACAGTTTACTGCCATTATGTTGGGAATTGCGTCCGTTTTTATGATCGGAATGGGGCTCAATATGCTTTCGGTACACCCCGTTTTCCGCAGATTCGCGGTGACTACACCTAAATTTTTCCGTACCCTTGTATGGAAACAAAGCAAGCGAACGGATTTTTTGGCGCCTGTTATTCTGGGGGCGCTTACCATATTTATTCCCTGCGGTACGACGCAGGCCATGATGGCCCAGGCAATTGCTTCCGGCCAGCCAATAACAGGAGCCCTTATCCTTTTTTCGTTTATCCTCGGGACTGCACCGCTTTTTATTCTTTTAGGACTTGCTATTACCACTCTGACCCAAACCTATAAACAATGGTTTGAAAAAGTTGCCGCCATCATAATCATCGGTATGGCCGTATGGAATCTTTATAACGCGTCTACCATATTTGGTGTAGACAGATTCGTCAAACAATTTATACAGCCAATAGCCTGTCAGATCGTGTACTGCGATTCCTCCATCGATTCCGGGAATCTCAAGAGCGATCAAAGGCAAACGACAAAGACGCCGATCATTACTGTCCGGCAAACGGAATATGAAGTGGATAACCCATATATACGTTCAGGAGATGAAATCAGACTTACAGTTGTCAATAAGGATGGATACGGGTGTATCCAGTACTTTACGATTCCGAAACTCGGTATTCAAAAAGCCATACCTGTCGGGAAGACGGAAACGATCGTGTTTACCGCTCCATCGGAAAAAGGAGAGCTTTTGTTTACGTGCAGTATGGGGATGTATAGGGGGAAATTCATTGTACAATGATACATGACTTATGCAGTCTGTTTATTATAGAGATTGCTTCGTCTCCCGACGTAACGTCGGGATCCTCGCAATGACAACCTGTATGATTACTGTTTGCGTACATCTTGGATGAGAATATTGAGAGTGTAGTATACTTGTCGTATATGGCTTATGTGGATGAAGAGAGGTTTGTTGCAGGTCCATTATTAGAAGAGGGTGTAGAAGTATGGAGGTGGTGTGAAAATTGTTCAGAGATAAACTACGGAAGATACTTGCAAAACGAAAATAGCCCGCGCATAAATGAATTACAGAGGGAAGCGCGAGAACACGGAAAAAAGCCGGGCCACACGGCTCATTTCCAAGTAAAAAGAGAGGGAGTTTATGACACAACGCGCTATAGAAGAGAAGACTAATTGAGTGGGCAAACATCGTATGACCAAAAAACGGCTTTTTTTATCAGGACTTCACTGTACGAGCTGCGTCATGCTTATCGAGGGGGAACTTATGGACATCGGTGTAACCGCAGTTTGCAATTATACAAAAGGACACGTGGATGTTGCGTTTGATGAGGAAAAAATAAGAGAGAAAGAGATTGCTGGTGTCATTGAACGGTTAGGATATACAGTAGACCGGATACGCTGACGTATTAGCGTGTTAACATGTTAACACGCTAATACAATACATTATGTTGTTCTGAAATTTGCCTCCATATTGAAATTTTTGTAGAGCAGAGGAGCGGATTATGTTGTTACGCCCATCACTCGATCAATTCATAAAAGTTGGTCAGATTACCACTCGTTTTTGGGAGATCGGCACCGCGGGAACTCCTCTTATTCTTATTCATGGTGCCGGAGGATTCATTGAGAATTGGAGTTTTAATATTGATGCGTTAGCGACCCGGAATCGTGTTTACGCGCTTGACTTAGTTGGGTTCGGTCGTTCTGACAAACCCATACTTCATTACTCCACGATACAATTGGCTGGTTTTGTAAAGAATTTCATGGATACTCTCAATATTGACCATGCCACTCTCATTGGCAATTCCACAGGGGGTGCTGTCGCTTTATATACTGCATTTCATATTCCTGAAAGAATTAGGAAGCTCGTGCTCGTTGATAGTGCAGGTTTCGGAAAGAAGGCATCACTAACTTTGCGTTTGCTTACTTTACCATTATTTGGGGAGTTATTAGTTCGCCCCAATCGACTAGGTGTAAGATATTTTCTTAGGGAGATCTTATATAATCGGGAGCGAATAACTCCTGAATTCGTTGAACTTTGTTATGAATTGTTTTCCCTTCCAGGTTCACAAAGGGCTTACTTAGACACATTGCGATCGATGGGAACTGTTCGTGGTGCAAAGGACTCGTTTATTAACCCTATCTTAGATAAATTACCCCAATTAACTATCCCAGTGTTCATTATTTGGGGCAAGCAAGATCAGCAGCTTCCAGTCGAACAAGCGTACATAGCACATAGTAAAATTAGGAATTCGTGCTTAAAAATTATTGAACATTGTGGACATTTTGCTCAATACGATAAGCCATCAGAGTTCAATGAGTCTGTTATTAATTTTCTCATCAGTTAGATGAAAATAGTATTTTATTGCGGGTGGCGGAGGGAGGAAAGATAGTCGGTGAGTTGGTTGACTGCGTCATCTTCGGTTTCAAATATAATTTCTTT
>DPYI01000050.1:0-3057 GCA_003545435.1 Patescibacteria group bacterium
ACTCACATCCGAAAAGAAGTATCTTTTCCCCGACGTTACGTCGGGGCAATCTGGATGGCGGAAGTAACCCTCCTTCGCATAAAGCTATGGAGGGTGAAATAAGAAGATACACTTGTTGACCCGATAAGCCACTGGTGTATCCGGTGGCTATTTGTTTCTATAGACAGACATGTGTTAAATGGAATTTAAAATTTAAAATTAGAAATTGAAAATTAATTTCAAATTTTAAATTTAATATTTTAAATTGATGAACGATATTACCTTACAACAACTTCTCGAAGCAGGATGCCATTTCGGCCATAAAGCGGAACGCTGGAATCCGAAAGCAGTTGACTATATCTATACCGAAAAAGACGGGATACATATTATAGATTTAGCAAAAACAAAAGAAGGCCTAGATCGCGCGTGTTTATTTGTCTCGGAGCTTGTAGCCACCGGCGGCGAAGTGCTCTTTGTCGGGACAAAGCGTCAGGCAAAAGAGATCATGCGAGCTGAAGCAGGAAGAGTTGGGGCACCCTTTGTCGTTGAGCGGTGGATCGGCGGATTTCTCACTAACTGGGAAGGCATCCAGCGGACCATAAAAAAGATACTCACCATGACGGAAGAAGAAAAAAACGGCGCGTGGAAAAAATTTCCCAAACACGAACGGGTAAAACTTTCTCATCACCTGAAACGCTTGAATATGTTTTATGGCGGTGTCACAAATCTTATGAGTCCGCCCAAAGCGCTTTTTATCGTCGATGTGAAAAAAGAAAATGTTGCGTTTCGGGAAGCCGTGCGCTGCAGCGTTCCCATGATTGCGATAGTAGATACCAACGTCAATCCGACGGAAGTTGTCTATCCAATTCCCGCAAATGACGATGCAGTTGGTTCCATTGCCATTATTACAAAGGCAATTGCGGACGCGTATGAAGAAGGAAAAAGAAAAAGGGAAAAAGGCGCTGGGGGTTCTCCGGAAGAAAAATCTACTGAACCGGTCGGTGTCAT
The DNA here is from genome assembly GCA_003545435.1 of Patescibacteria group bacterium. GTDB lineage: Bacteria > Patescibacteriota > Microgenomatia > UBA10105 > UBA927 > UBA10108. The sequence goes on from DPYI01000050.1 coordinate 988, forward strand.
AGATGAAAAAAAGATCGAAAAACCAAAAACCGAAACTCTCGTTGAAGAAAAGAAGAATGAACCGGANNGGCAGGCCAAAAAAAGTGGTATCATAAATGTCGGATTCGTCCTACTGCGCCCTGCGTAGCCTTGGCGGAGTAGGGTTTGGGTTTGTCTTATTCGTCCTATTCGTCGTACTATAGAACTATGAACATATCCCTTGATCAGCTTAAAAAACTACGGGAAGAGACATTAGCCGGTGTTTCCGACTGCCGGACTGCTTTAGAAGACGCCGGCGGTGATTTTGAAAAAGCAAAAAAGCTCATTCAGAAACGCGGCATTGAAAAAGCTTCCAAAAAAGAAGGCAAAGAAACCAACGAAGGGGTGGTAGAGTCATATGTTCATGCTAATGGAAAAGTCGGGGTATTGGTTGAACTTACCTGTGAAACGGATTTTGTCGCCAGGAACGATGAATTCAAAAAACTCAGCCATGAAATATGTTTACAGGTAGCATCGATGAACCCCAAAAATGTCACGGAACTTTTGAAATCTCCGTATATCCGCGATGGAAAATACTCGATCGGAGATTTGGTGAAAATGACGATTGCCAAAGTTGGCGAAAACATCACCATCTCCCGTTTCTCCCGTTTGTCGCTATAAGAGAGAAAAACGCGTGTGCTAAATTCCTTTAGATTCCTTTAATATCCTTTAATCAGCCTTGATACCGGGAATCAATACTACCGAACAATATCAATTTCTTACATATACCATATACCATATGCTATTATCATGGATAATGAAAAAGGTTACTGTTTCCGCCCCGGGTAAAATTCACCTCATGGGCGAGCACGCCGTCGTCTACGGCAAACCCGCACTTCTATCAGCAATTAATAAGCGTCTCATAGTAACGATAGAGGGGTCGAAAGCTGTGAATTCAAGGCCGGGCCTTGAAGCTGGAGAAATACAGATTAGGACGATTCCTCAGGAGGCCGATAGTTATATCCGCCATGCGATTAATGTGGCATGTCGTTCGTTAAGAAAAGAATTACCTTCCATACAAATATTAGTGAAAACAGATATTCCGCCAGGTTTCCATCTTGGATCCTCCGCTGCTATCGCGGTTGCCACTGTTGGCGCCATGTATTATTTCTTCACAAAAAAGTGGGATCTGGAAAAGATCAATGCACTTTCTTATGAAGTGGAAAAAAAGATGCACGGCAATCCTTCCGGCGGAGACAATACGACTGTGACCTACGGCGGATTTATTCTGTACCAGAAAAAATCAGAAAGCGAAAAAGTATTTAAGAGACTTTTTTTTTCTGTACCGCAATTATTGAATCATTTTTATCTAATAAATACCGGGCGGCCGAAAGAAAATACGGGAGAAATGGTGAATATGGTAAGTAAAAAATTTAAACTTCAAACCTCAAAATATAATGAACTTTTTAATACAAATGAGAAACAAGTGAAACGGATTGTTGACGCTCTTCATAACGGAGACGAAGAAACGCTTGTTGACGCCATTCGGAAAGGAGAGCAGACGCTTGAAGATATGGGGGTTGTGAGCGATAAAGTGAAGCCATTAATCCGAGAGATAGAAAAAGCCGGCGGAGCAGCAAAAATTTTAGGTGGCGGCGGAATTTCCGATGGTGTCGGATTTTTGCTTTGTTATCATCATAACGTAAAAAGCATACAGCCCATCCTAAAACAATATGGTTATGCTATTCAAAAAGTAATTCTGGGCGAAGAGGGAGTACGGATAGAAACGAAATAAATTGAGGGAATAGTCTGTAACTGTGTTATAATTTTTCACGTATCAACAGAGACTGCCATTAAAAGGAGGCCGTATGGCAAAAATGACAAGAGAAATTTGGCGCAGATACGTTGCAAGCGCCCAAGAAGCTATAGATGAAGTAGCTGCAGATCATCCTGAATTTAGAGCCTGGATTGAAACTGCAGTAGATGCGCTTACTCCCAAATCTGAACCTCTTTTTCAGGGTGATAAACAACGAATACTGCTTCAGCAAAGAGCTTGTATTGAAGTTGTCGATCACGGTCCAACCGTTTTTCCTGAGGAATATGAACCTTTGG
>DPYI01000050.1:3116-8180 GCA_003545435.1 Patescibacteria group bacterium
TACGGGTATCCGTGTATCGTTACGGCAGTATCGGAACGGATGTTAGTGTGTATTGAAAAAACGAATGATGATAAAATCACAATAGATGCTCCACAGGTAAAAAATTTGTTATTTGTAGAAAAAGCTGTTGAAAAGACCTTAAAAACAGTACATATTCATCATACAGGACTCCACATTCAAACATCCTGTATGTTTTCATGCCAGTATGGTTTTGGCTCCTCGTCTGCTGTTACCGTTGCTGTTGTATATGCACTTACCGCTCTTTTTCAGAAAAAAATTGACAAAAGACAAATTTTTGATATTGCATATCAGACGGTTTTGGATGTTCAGAAAACAGGGTCGGGATTTGATGTTGCTGCAGCGGTCTGGGGAGGGACATTATGTTATAGCAATAAAGGAGAAACAATTGAACCGCTCTGGGCTAAAAATATATCTCTCGTCGTTGGGTATAGCAGAGTAAAAGCAGATACGGTTATGCTTGTTGAGGAAGTCCGGAAGAAAAAAGAACAAGAACCTGAAAAAATCGAGCGGATTTTCCAGGCAATAGCAAAGATAGTTCAGGAATCCCGGCAAAAAATTGAGGAAGGAGATTGGGAGCGGGTGGGAGTTTTAATGAACTTTAATCAGGAATACCTCCGCGACCTGGGCGTGTCGACAGAAAAGCTTGAATCGATGATTTCAGCAGCCAAGAATGCCGGTGCATATGGAGCAAAACTCTCCGGCGCCGGAGGCGGTGACTGCATGATTGCCCTTGTCCCGAGCGATAAACGGAAAGCGGTAAGTGATGCGATAATTGCAACTGACGGTCAGATTATCGACGTTGCCGTCAACGCTGAGAGCGTTAAGATAGAAAATAATATAGGTTAATGACCTCTGAATTCAAGGCCGGGCCTTGAAGCTGGAGGTTACCAATTACAAATATATGAAAGCAACGGTAATAGCTCCAGCAAATATTGCATTTATCAAGTATTGGGGAAAAGCTGATAGTGTGTTACGGTTGCCTTTAAACAGTTCGCTTTCAATGAACCTAAGCAATGCATATACCACGACTACAGTAGAATTTTCTTCCGTCCTTAAAAAGGACTCTGTAAGATTGATTGGCGGAATGTTCTTTCCTGATGAAATTAACCGTATTATCGTTGCACTTGATCGCATTCGAAGTTATAGCGGAATAAGGCTTTTTGCACGCGTTGTGACCAAAAATTCATTTCCCAAAGGCATTGGTGCTGCTGCATCTGCCTCCGGGTTTGCTGCTCTTACCATTGCAGGATTTGCTGCATCAGGGAAGAAGCTCACGGAAAAAGAATTAACTATTTTTGCCCGCATGGGTTCTGGATCTGCATGTCGGTCAATTCCAGACGGTTTTGTCGTTTGGGAGAAAGGAAACTCATCAGATACGTCGTATGCATACTCGCTCTATTCACATACATATTGGGATCTCTATGATATTTTGGTAATTGTGGATACCGGAATGAAAAAAGTATCAACGTCTGAAGGCCAGAAGGGCGTCAAAACAAGTCCATTTTGGCAAGAAAGGGTTCAAAAAATACCGGATAAAATTAAAAAAATGAAAACAGCTCTTCGAGAAAAAAATTATCCGATGCTCGGAGCGATGATTGAAGATGATTGCCTTTCGATGCACCGCGTCATGCAGACGCAAACGCCGCCGATTTTTTACTGGAATAATGCGACGAAAAAGCTTATGGAAATGGTGAGGTGTTGGAGGAATGAGGGGATTCCTGTATATTTTACTATTGATGCCGGACCGAATGTTCACCTCATCTGCGAAAAATCAACAGTTGAACTATTGAAAAAGAAGCTGAGAGAAATTGAAGAAGTGAAAAACATTATCGTCAACACTTCTGCACCTGGCGCCCATCTTGTTGATAAGCACCTTTTTTAAGCTGTAAAAAAACATAACCCAAAGCATTGATTTCACGGGAACAATAAAGATACATGACATATATTAACGTGTTACCACGTTAATACGTTACTCTTCAAGGCAGGTCGTAAAGGAGTGGCCTTTAAAGTTCAAAAAGTACTTTATCTTGGATGCACGTGCATGTCAGATAAAGTACTTTTTCTTATCTTGTGTTTATACCCATTATTTCGTAGTATTAAACCATATGATTGATACCATCCTTTCCCAAACGCGTATAAAAATGCAGAAAGTGTTGGATATTACGAAAGCAGACCTTGCATCAGTCAGGTCGGGAAGGGCAACNNATTCTCATCACTCCGTATGATGTAACGACAGTAAAGGATCTGGTAAAAGGGATCATGGAGAGCCACTCAGGGCTCAATCCGGTTTCTGACGGTGATGTTGTCCGCGTATCGATACCGCCCCTTTCGGAGGAGCAACGGAAGGAATACTTAAAACTGGCCAACGCGAAACTGGAATCCGGCAGGATCATGATCCGTCAGGTCCGTCAGGAAGCGATGAAGGATCTGAAGCGTGCCAAAGATGAGAAGCAAATCGGCGAAGANNTTTGATCTTTTATTTTTAATCTTTGATATTTTATGCTACTTACCGCCATCACCTTTTTACTCATCCTCAGCATCCTCGTGTTTGTCCATGAGTTCGGGCATTATATCTCAGCCAGAATCATAGGAGTGAAGGTAGAAGAGTTTGGATTCGGGCTTCCCCCGAGGATATTCGGGAAAAAAATAAAAGGAACTATCTATTCCATCAACTGGCTCCCGATCGGCGGGTTTGTAAAACTTGCCGGAGAAGATGAAGAGGATGAAACACACACGAAAGATGAAATGAAGCATAAAAGCCACTATTTCTGGGCCCGGAGTAAAAAAGAACGCGCTGCAATTCTTCTGTCGGGCGTTTTCATGAATTTTTTTCTGGCAGTTTTGATTACTTCTGTTTTATTAGTGCGGGGAGTAGTTGAGCCAACCAAAATTGTTCGGGTTGAGAAAGTTTCCGTTGGAAGTCCAGCTGAGGCAGTTGGGATCAGGGAAAAAGACATTGTTAAAAGTGTCACGGTCATGGAGCGGTTGGGAAAGCGCGAACAGGTGATTGAGAATCCCGATATCCTTATTTCCACGGTGAAAGCCCATGCAGGAGAAATGATATTGGTGACTCTTCTTCGGGATGGGAAACAGCTAGGTATGACCGTTATCCCAAGGAAAGATCCGCCTGCCGGAGAAGGGGCATTGGGTATTGCGATATCCAATTTGGAAAAGAAAGTGTACCCATGGTACCAAGCACCATTCCGGGCAGTCGTTATAAACGGACAACGCATGTGGCAGATGTTGAGTTCTCTTGGGAATTTATTATTCCGATTAGTCACAGGTCAAGATATTCAATCCGGAGAAGTCGCAGGTCCGGTTGGTATTGCCCAGGTGACGGGACAAGCAGTGAAATACGGGATCGATGCGGTATTGGAGTTTGCCAGCATTTTGTCCCTGAACCTAGCACTTTTGAATATTCTGCCTTTTCCGGCTTTGGACGGGGGACGTTTAGCTTTTGTCGTATTTGAAAAACTCGGGAAAAAAGCGCGTCCCCAGATAGAGAGAACTATACACCAAATCGGCATGATGCTTCTTCTGGGGCTTTTGGTTTTTATCACCGTCAACGATGTCCTCCGGCTGGTCAGGGGATAGGTATGGTAAAAAAATTACAGAGTGTTAGTTTTTTTATATATTTTTTTCTCCTTCTTTTTTTTAGCATCTTTCTTTTTATCCGCACAGCCCATCTGGACTCCTGGCGGCCGCTATTTAACGATGATTACAGTCTCGGGTATCCTTTACGAATTCTTGTTAGTACGTCACTTCGAAATTACATTTTACCGCTTTGGGATCATTGGACGCACGGCGGGTTTCCTCTCTCAGTTATTTCTCTATCGCTTTCTATCTCTCCGTTTATTTGGTTTATAAGTATTTTTGGTATTTACACAATGAAATTATATGTTGTTGAGATGCTTCTCATGCACGGATTAGGATTTATAGGTTGTTATCTGTGGTTACGGCGCTACGCAAAGCCGTGGGTTTCAGGAATCGGAGCGTTTTGTTACACGCTCATGGCTTCAGGTCTAGTCCAGGCGCCGATAAATTTCGAAGCAACAGCTTCTGGATATACCTATCCGTGGATAGCACTAGGAATTAGTTTGGCTTTACAGCGAAAAATGCGGGGAATCGGCATCCTTGCTCTTTCGTTGTGGTGGATGTTTACAACCGGATATGCCGGGATGAATCTTATTGCCTGTGAATTCATTTTTACTTTTTCGATCATTGAGTACATCATCTACCTTTCCAAACCTATTCAATGGAAAAAAATTCTGCATGGAATATTTTTTGTCGGTATTGGAATTGTCCTATTTTTTTGCATCTATTCTTTACCCCTATTTGAAACGTGGTACATCTATGGTTTTGACATGAAACAAATCCGTGAGCCCGGATCAAATAATCCATTTGCAGCTTCAGCGCGCGCATCTGCATTCTGGACCATGTTTTTCCCCAACGGTGTCTCTCCGTTTATTCCCGATGCGTTTGATGGATATGAAATGCCTTTGTATTTCGGAGCACTGAATGTTCTTTTTGCTATTTTTGCTCTTTTGTATCCGGGAGGCCGAAGAAAGACAGCATGGATTCTTACGGGATTTTTTATTTTTTCGTTTCTCTCAACATTGTCTTCACGATACGCGCTCAGTAAGTATTTTGTTGCATACTTTCCATTTTTTCGTGATTCGCGTTGGCATGCATGGAATATGAATATACCAACGTTTTTTGCGGTTACTCTATCAGCTATCGGACTTCAAAATTTTTTCCGGCCGGATGCGGTCAAACAGCAATTTATTGCGTGTTATATATATGCCGTTCTCCTTATGAGTGCAGGAATACTGTGGCAAAATACATTCGCAACATCACCCATCGAATTTCTCAAAACCCCGCAATGTATTGTTTTTATTGTATTTATTGTAACCATCATGTTATTTTTTTGGTTGGTTAAACATTCAGAACGATGGTCAAATCGGTTGCTTTTGGGGACGGTGTTTTTTATTCTTATAGAACTATGGGCGGTATCACGAACATTAGTGTCTCTTTCGGGGATGG
>DPYI01000072.1 GCA_003545435.1 Patescibacteria group bacterium
TTTATTGATAAGGTCTTTAATCTCCCGAAGAACAGTGTCTTCCGAAATCGTCGGGAACAGTTCGAAAAACGCTTTGTTCTGGAGGAAACTGTTTTCCTGAATAAATTCAACGATCTTAATCTGCCGTTCGGATAGTGCTAATTGTTGTCCGCCCATGGAGCGTTTAATTTTAAGGTCAGTTGAAAGCGATTTTACTTTTTCCTTGATCCGCGTCAGCTCAATTGCAAGCCCTTCAATAAAATATTCCAGCCAATACGTCATGTTGCCTTCCAGTTTAGCTACACTCTGCAGGGCATCATAATACTGCATCGGCTCCCGGTCATAGTATTCTTCAAGCGAGAAAAACCGCTTGATGTCATACCCGTCACGGAATAGTGAGAGCGTCGCGACGGCCCGCGCGACCCTTCCATTGCCGTCCAAAAAGGGATGAACCCGCACGACCTCATAATGCACTATCCCCGCCTTCATGGCGGGGGGCATTTCTTCAGGTTTCATTGAGTTTGCCCATACCAGAAAATCAGAGATAAGATACGGGATCTCTACAGACGGAGGAGGCCGGAATGTAATTTCTCCGGTCTGGCTGTTTTTGACAACAACCTGCGATTTCCGGTACTCACCGCACGTTTCTTCCGGCATGATCCGGTCGGTGATGAGGCTGTGCATGTGCTTGATGGTTTCTTCCGTTATTTCAGGCGCCTGGAAATTTTCTATGAACTTGAGGACATTCCGATAATTGAGAACCTCCTGAATATCCCGTTCCCGGCCGACGATTTGAGCGCCGGCCAGCACTTTCTCCGCCTCGGTAAAATTCAATTCATTGCCCTCAATATGTGTACCGTGATGGACGGTTCTCACAATTGCCTCTTCCCTGAATTTTGCTTCCCACGCAGGTACTAATGGTGCGTTCTCAATAAGCTCTTTTGCCGCTTCTATGGTTCCGGTATATTTGAGGATTTTATTGGTAATGGAAAATTGGGGAGAATACATACGATAGTCGTATATTAGTACGTCTGCGGAGAAAATGCAAGAATTACGCGGGGATAACCGAAGCTTGCGTCGTACAATAGATATTTTCAATACCGACGTCTATAAAATTTAAGTATTTCTATTTTTTACCCAACTATCATTAAGAGGCATGACTGATCAGTGTTCTGTTTTTTTCTATTCTATCCGTTAAGATTTAAGTGCTCATCACTTACCCATTCCGCTGCCACCTCATCCGGTCTTTGACCAAACAATCTAACTCTTCCTTCGTTATGCAATCCCATATGAGCTATCCGCATTCCAATTCCAACTCTATGTCCTTCTTTGGTTTTATACGGGATTGCTGTGACCCTACCAAGTTGCCCCTGCTCTCCTTCATCAATAATACAAATGTCGTTGTGATCATTTGAAAGAAACGTAGGCATATATCCTCCTTGTTTTAAACATTTTGTATTTAACCAAATGCTATTATACTACTCAGGTCAATTCTTTCATTGTCGCTGGAATCTGATTTGCAAGATCAGTCGCATTAAAAAACGGTCCAACCTTCCGGTAAAGCTCATCCCCTGCTTTTTTGTTGATAAAACTTCCTGCAAGTGTTGAAACCCACGGGTCGTTTTTACAGGCAAGTGCCGCGATGAGTCCTGCAAGTACGTCTCCTGTCCCACCTTTGGTCATCCCCGCGTTTCCGCCTACAATAATCCTCGTTTCATCACCATTGGACGCAATATCCTCTTTGCCTTTAAGAAGCATGATACAATTATGTTTTTTTGCGAATTGCATTACTTGTTCTTCGATTTTTAACTCTTGACTTGAAATTCTGAATTCTGAATTCTGAATTCTGAATTTAAGAGTTTCAAACTCTTGATGATGCGGAGTCAGTATCGCATTCTTTGGAATATTTTCCAGCTCGAGCATTTGTAATGCTCCTGCGTCTATCACCCACTGCTTGCTTTTATGTTTCCGTAACAAATAATTAGTCAACGCTGCTGTGTGTATGCCTTCATCGGTAATTTTTTCTAATTCGACTAAATTTGAAATTTGAAATTTGAAATTTGAAATTTGCGAAGCTTCGTTTCGCATCATTCCCGGTCCAATCAATATGCAGTTATCTTCCTTAACGTACTCTTCAATATCCTCTCTCGGTACCACAATTCCATTCCTAAATTCTTTTTTCAATTCATGAACAATGGCATTATTTTCCGGAACCGAAGAGTAGTGCACGAGGTCAACGATCCGCGAGGCCACAGTGAGAGACCAGAGGCTTGCTGCATGGAACAGATGCGATCCGCCGACGATAAGAAGCCGTCCATTTTGGCCTTTATGAGAATCGGGTTTGGGTAATACTAACTTCTTTATTTTACCGAGAAGTTCTTCATCCATAGGTATATTGTATATCATCTCAGTTTAAAAAATCTCAAATCGCAATTTTCAAATCACAAAGAAAAAGTAAATTACAAATCACGAATGAAAATTCAAAGTTATAATTTAAGAAATTTAGAATTTTTAAAATTTGAAATTTGTTTGAAAATTGAAAATTGGAATTTGAAAATTATCCTATGGGCAATCGGATAATCTTTACGTCTTTCATTGACTTGAATAGTTGTATTACTTCATTCTCCGCCGACGTTATAATCGTCTGCTGGTTATCAATAATCGAAAGCACAATGGTTCTGCACTCCTGGTCAAGTTCAGAAAAAATATCATCCAGTAAAAGGATTGGGCGCTCTTCTGTTTGGTCCTCAATATACGAAAATTCCGCAAGCTTCAACCAAAGAACCGCAAGTCTTTGTTCTCCCCTGCTTCCAAATCTAGACACGTCACGATATGTTCCTTGTTGGTCATTGCCTGCCCGCCATCGACTCTTGTCGAAGGCAAGTGCAGGCGGGTGATTTGTCCGCCAGCCGGCGGATTGTGATTTTGTGACGATAAAATCGTCCCGCTGCGGTCCCACAAGTGTTGATTTGGCTGCCACTTCCTCATCCCTATATTCATCCAAACGCGATTGGGAAATAATACTTTTATCATAGATAAGCCGGTAATAGAAATCGTCAAGAACATACATGTTGATATAATTTATAAACGCCTGTCTTTTGTCTGTAAGATACGAACCGGATTTTATACATAGTTGATTCCAAAACAGAAGCTGAGATCTTCCTGCTTTTCCTTCGTTGATACAATCTAATAATTTATTCCGCTGACGCAAACCCCGTTCGTAGGACAATAAATTTCTTCGATATTCGCGGTCCGTCTGAATCAATACGCTATTAAGATATTGTCTTCTCAAAGACGGACTGTCAGTCACGAGTTCCAAATCCCCGGGAGAAAACAGTACAGCGCGTACGTTTCCGACAAAGTCAATTTGCCGCCGGGGAACACCATTGACCAAATACTTTTTCATCGGCGCTTTTTCTCCATTTACTTCCCCTGTCGTAATCACCAACTCTAATCGCGTCTTGTCATCCCGCACTTGATGCGGGATCTTGTTTTGATTTAAAATTTGCGCGCTAATCCGCGCAATCTCCCCTCCCCATCTCACCATGTCGCTTTCCTTTTGTGCCCGAAAACTTTTCCCGGTTGCCAGACAATATATTCCCTCTAACATATTTGTCTTGCCGGAAGTATTCGGTCCAATGATAAGAGTCACGGTTGAAGAAAATTGAAATATTTCCTTTGCATAGGACCGGAACTGTTGCAAAACTAATGTTTCAATTTTCATCGTCACAATTGTACCATCTTTTACAAAAACGCTCTTTCCCTGTATGGTATATACCCTTCACAATCTGAATTGTTACGGGTATCCACCCCTCTAAGCCGTTTTGACAACTTTTTCCTATAGGAAAAAGTTGCAAACCGGCGTAAGATGGGTATACTTACGTTATAGGAGGTAAACTTTTATGATTGAAAATACACCTGGTAAAATCTCTATGGTGGAAACAATAAAAAGCGGGGCAAGACGCTTAGCTGAATATTTAAAACCAGACCAACCAGAAGGAGTTATACATTTGGATGCTGAGGATCAAAAAGCTATTACCCAAATAACCCAAAAAGGTATAAGTTATTTTATTGTTGTTGATAGTCAACAACCCCCGAGCTTGGATCAGGTCTAGCCGACCGTGGCGCTCATCTCCAATCATGTGCTCATTATGTTTCTAATCTCGTGCTAATCCTGTCTCTAACATAGAAAGAGGTATGAATTGTGTCTGGACAATCGAAACTAGATAACGGTATAATAAATGAATTATGGCAATGAAGCACGTCTACCAGCCAAAAAAGAAAAAAAGGATCCGCAAGCACGGATTCAGAGAGCGTATGAAAAGCGTCGGCGGCCGCAAAGTCCTCAAACGCCGAAGGTTAACCGGAAGAAAACGATTAACCATATAGTGTATGTCCTTTTCTTCTGAAGAGAAAAAACTTATTCTCATCCAAAGTTTCTACTTCTTTGCCGTCGCGCTTGCCGATATATTTGTAACGGTTTTTTTCTTCTCACACGGTACGTTTCAAACACCGGTTCTATATCAGATTATCCGCATATGGGTATTTTTGGGAATATTTATTTTATCAGGTTTGATATTTAATAAAGTACGGTCCGGTACTATCATAAAAATTGGTCTTTTTATATTTGCGGTTTTTTATTTTTTTCTGTTTCTTTTGAAAGAACGCTCCATTACATACATAATTCCGTTAAGTGTTCTCAATGGTGTTGCCATGGGCTGTTTTTGGTCCGGATACAACCTCAACCAATATATCTATTCCAATCAGAAAAAACGTATCTCTTTTTTCGGATCCTCGCTTATAGCGATCCAATTATTCCAATCCATTGCTCCGTTCTTAGGAGGAGCGATCATTACCACAACCAGTTCACGCTATTCACTTCGTGTAGGATATGGAGTCCTTTTTCTTGCCGTCAGTGTTATCATTGCATTAATTATATTTCTGGTTGGAAAACTTCCGGATCACGAACGGCTTACATTTTCTATATCTCATATTTTTTCCCACAGACGAACATTGGTATGGAAAAAAATACTTCTCCAACAATTTTTCCTTGGTATGTTTGATATGCCGGGAAATACCATAGTCGGAATCCTTATCTATCTTGTAATAAAAAAAGAATTCTTACTGGGAATCACCCAAACTGCATCCGTTCTGATATCCATTCTTGGAACCCTTCTTGCTATCCGGCTTCTCCATAAATCTTCCCGGTTCTATTGGATCGGGATCGTGGGTATAAGCCTCGGCTATTTTGTGTTTGGGTTATTCCAGTCTCCGAAAGGGGTTCTTCTCTATATTATTCTCATCGGTCTTACGTCTCCGTTTATGAATACGTGGGTCCCTACGGTGTATTACCGCGCAATGGACAGCGTCTCCGGTCATTGGAAAGAAAAATATCATTTACTGTTTGAACGGGACGTTTCTCTGGCATTTGGCCGGCTTTTCAGTTACACGCTTATTTTTCTTTTTATACATCCCTCAAATCAAATTACTCTTGCTCGGTATGCAGTTTTCTTGCTGCCAATACCACCGCTCCTGCTGGGATTTGCGCTCAGGGAAGAGAAAACTAAAAAACTTTAAGCAAAGGCAGATTTGTCCTATACTATTCTTATGTTTCCAAAACCCAACCGCCTCCCCAGCGAAGCATTCACGCGGGTTTTCCGGACCGGCAAGCGCATACATGGTGAAATTTTTGGTGTGATAGCGGCGCCAAATTCCCAACCATTAAGCCGTTTCGCAGTCTGGGTAGGAGTGAAAATTGACAAACGCGCGACGAAAAGAAACCGCATGAAACGGCTGGTACGGGAAGCTGTTCGCCACCTGCTCCCTACTATAAAACCAGGTTTTGACTGTATCATCATCGCCAAGAAAAATTTTTCTGAAAAAAAAGGGGGGGTCGAACATTCATTGCAGGAGCTATTAACACGACTTAATCTCTCCAACAATGTAACAATGTAACAATGAAACAATTTGTCTTAAGGCTTATCCGTTTTTATCAAAAATACTTATCTCCTGATACAGGTATCCTAAAAACGTTGTACCTGGTGGACTCCGCATGTAGATTCAAACCCACGTGCAGTGAGTACATGTACCATGCTATCGATCGGTATGGTATAATGAAGGGTATAATCTTGGGCTTGAGGCGAATTCTTCGTTGTCACCCATGGAGTACGGGCGGATACGATCCGGTACCATTAGGTAAATCCGAAATTCGAATATCGAAATTCGAAACAAAGTCTAAATTCAAATATCTAATATTTTAAACTTTTTGAATTTATATATTTACTATTGTTTCGTATTTCGTGCTTCGAGCTTCGAATTTTATTTTTTATGACCAATCCCAATCTCTGGAACCAACTGCTTGTTTGGCCGATAACGAATCTGCTCATCGCCTTTTACAAGCTGTGTGAGTTTCTTCACATTCCGGGCCCCATGGGATTTGCCATCATCTTGTTAACCATTTCCATTCGGCTCCTCCTCTACCCTCTCATGCACGTTCAGCTAAAAAGCGCTAAAAAAATGTCCGATCTTAAACCGCACATTGACGCACTCAACGCAAAACACAAAGACAATAAGCAGGCGCTGCAGCAGGCACAACTTGCTCTCTATAAAGAACACGGAGTAAATCCGATGGCCGGTTGTTTGCCGACCCTCGTGCAGTTTCCCATCCTCATTGCGCTCTATAACGTTTTTTATCAGCTTTTGGGAAGCACAAATATTTCTGTGTTCTTAACGGACCTCAACAAAATTCTCTATTTCCCTTTTCTTCACTTAACCAAACTCGACTTTATGTTTCTTGGAGTAAATCTTACAATTAAACCCGGAGAGTGGCAAAAATACGGCTGGTGGCTTTTATCCGTTCCTCTCATCACTGCACTTCTTCAATGGTGGCAAACAAAATTAATGATGCCCTCCTACGCCAAGGCTTCGGAGGGTAAACCTATTCTTGCCGTCAACGATACAAAAAAGAATGATGAAAAGAAAACGGATGATATGGGGGATATTCAGAAACAGATGGCTCTGATAACTCCCGTCATGTTTGGATTTTTCGCTCTCCAGTTCCCCCTAGGCCTTTCCCTTTATTGGAATGTTTTCGGACTTTTTGGTATTATCCAACAGCTGCAGATTAATAAATCATCAAAATGATTTACCAACGAATAACGAATTGGTACGAATATACGAATTAAAATGTGTTGACTATTCGTTTATTCGTAGTGTTTATTCGTAATTCGTTGATGAATATCATATGGACAATCTTGAGGTTATAAAACAAATTGCCGAAGAATTATTACATAAACTTGAAATTACCGGCGCTATCTCCGTAACCACTGATGAGTCCGGTGCGTACCGCGTGCATATTGAAACAGAGGAAACAGGACTTCTTATCGGCTTCCACGGTCGGACATTGGAAAGCCTCCAAATGATACTTGGCATGATAGTCAGCCGAAAGCTTGGTAAATGGGAACGTGTGTATGTCAATGTCGGTGATTACAGGGAAAAACGCGAAGAGGCGCTTATGTACATGGCCCAGCGTGCAGCTGAACGGGCGCTTGCCTCCGGCCGGCCCATAGAACTCACAAGACTTTCAGCAGCCGAACGACGCGTCATCCATTTAACCCTCTCCGGAGATGAACGGGTAAAAACAGAATCCGAAGGCGAAGGCCCTGACCGAAAACTCATTATCTCTCCAAAACTTGCGTAATTTTGTGAAGATCACAATTAAAGAAACGCCTGCAAAAACAATTCTTGTCAAATCCGGACTTCCGGGTACCGACTGGGTGATTAATCCGTATAACGGATGCCCGTTTGCCTGCATGTACTGCTATGCAGCTCAAATTGCCCGATGGAAACACCCCAATGACGAATGGGGCTCATATATCGATGTAAAAATAAACGCTCATAACCTGCTTTTTCAGGAATTAACGAAGTTGCAAAAGAAAACCGGTACAAAGAATTTCGGTTCCATATTTTTCAGTTCTATTACTGACCCGTACAATGGAGTTGAGGCGAAATATCAATTAACAAGAAAATGTTTGATGGTATTACGGGATTTCGGGTATGAAGGTGAAATTTCCATTTTGACAAAGTCTCCTTTGGTTACCCGCGATATTGATATACTGAAAAAACTGAAAAATATTTCAGTGGGATTGACTATTACTTCTCTTGATGATGCGGTTTCCCGATTTCTGGAAGTTCATGCTCCTCCTGTTACCAAACGCATTGAGGCCCTCTCCGAGCTTCACAAGCGAGGAATCTCAATGTATGCGTTTGTCGGTCCGATGCTTCCCTATGTTGTCCAAAAGGAAAATGAGCTGGAAAAACTTATTTATACTCTGAAACAGATTGGGGTAAAAGAAATTTGGTTTGAACACATCAATCTCAATGCAAGAATTAAAGACCGTTTATTTTCATATTTAAGAAAAACTAATCCGTCTCTCATCCCGTTATTTGAAAAAACAAAAGTATTTGCCTATCAAAAAAATCTTGATGCTTTAATTTATAAATTTGTGAGAAACCATTCTATAAAAATAGGCGGAGGATCAGTTATCCGCCACAATAAGCCTCATAATTAGATATTCTTCTCTATTCTCTTTATAATGAAGCCATGCAGCTTCATTTGCTTTTCTTCTATGCAACAATTCTTCTTCTTCCGACACAGTTGGGTAAACACTTTTTTCCGGATTGGGCGCTGGTCCTTGGGAGACGCCTCGATTATCTCTCCCCTACTCTTTTCCTCACTGACATTACAATTGTTTTTACAATTTTTTTCTGGCTCCTACAGAAAATTCATAATCCAAAATTCAGAGTTCAGAATATTAAGATAAATCCAAAAACACTCTTTGTCTCTTTATCTCTTTGTCTCTTTGTTGTTTTGAATATCTTATTTGCCGTCTCTCCTCTTATTGCCTTTTACAAATGGCTCAAGGTTCTGGAGTTTGTCCTTTTCGGCTTCTATATCGTCAAAACCAAACCATCGTGCTCACGTACGCTCTGGTGTTTGTCATTTGCCGTCCTCTATTCATCAATAATTGCTATTGCTCAATTTATTCTCCAGCATTCAGTCGGCGGTCTTTTATGGTTTCTCGGGGAACGGACTTTTGATGTCAATACTCCTGGAATTGCAACAATACAAATTCTTCCGATTTCAATTTTCCCTGCCTCGCCGGCAGGCAGGAATTTTCAATTTTCAATTTTCAATTTGCGCGAATTCCTTCGTCCTTACGCAACATTTCCCCACCCGAACGTGCTGGGGGGATTTTTAGCAGTAACCCTGCCTCTTATTATTTTCAATAATATGACTCCGTTATTCAATAAATTTTTACTGTCCCAACGTGTAAAAAGGCTTAGCTTTGTCGACCCGCTTCGACTCAGCGAGGCGAGCAAAGCTAAGCCTTGGGCTCAAAGAACTATCAGGTCTTTAAAAATATTTTGGACAATCACCATAATCCTCGGATGTCTTGCTCTCATCCTCACCTTCTCCCGCAGTTCATGGATGGCAGGCATTATTGGTTTATCCGCTGTGTTATTACTTCATTTCAAATCTGTTAAAAATTATCCATTTGCCTGCTTCGCTAAAACTTCAGTAATGCGAGTAGTATTTGTGGCATTTGTCGGATTAGTCGGATTATTCTTCGTCCTCCCTTATCTAAAAACATTAACACCAGATAGTGAGAGCATTTTTGTAAGAAATGAACTAGCTGGTGCTAGCCTCTCTATTTGGAAAACATCACCCATAATTGGCGTGGGGCTTGGCAATTTTCTTGTCGAGCTTCCGAAATACTATCCTCACCGTGATATCTTTTTCCTCCAGCCGGTACATAACATTTACCTACTTATCCTAGCAGAAACAGGAATAATCGGGGTTGCCTTTTGCCTATTTTTTCTATGGAAATTATATAAACATATAACGCGTAAGCGTCTATTTGATATTTGCCTGCCCGCCCTCAGCTCTTGCCGAAGGCAAGTGCAGGCGGGTCATTTGTCATTTGTCATTCTGCTCCTTCTGGGAGCAGCCGATCACTATCCCCTCACCCTTCAGCAGGGACAACTCTTGTTAACTATACTCATGTCCTTTAATCTTCGTAGCCGCTGACGTGTCCACCAAAATTTTAACGAAGGAGTTTATTTTTATTTTTATTTCTTATTATCCGGACGTTTGAAGGAATGATTCTATCTGTTTTTTTAAAACCGGAATATCTTTCTTTACCATACCCCATGTTTTCTTCTCATCAATGGAAAAATATTCATGGATCAATCGATTTCTCGCTCCAACGATTGACCGCCAAGGAACATCAACTGCTTTCACCTTTAATTTCTTGCTTATGTGAGTTACTGCTTCTCCAATGATCTCAAGTTTTCGAAGAACAGCGCTTTGGAAATAATCATCCGTACGAAAATGATGAAGTGTTTTCCCTTTTGTAAAAAGCTCAATGGCGCGTATCGCATCCCGAATATGAAGAAAATACGGTAAATCAATTTTTTGCTTCATAAAAAGGGATAACCTGTGAAAACACTCTATCCCGAATATAGGGAGATACGCTTTGTTTGGTTACAAGATCAACCGGTACCCCGAGCAGTTCTTCCAGTTGTATTTGAAGTTCCGCCATACCCAAGAGAGTCATTTTTGATTTCGGAAAAAAATCAACCAAAATATCATAATCGCTTTTTTTCCGATGATCTTTCCGTACGCGCGAGCCGAAAAGTCCGGCATACGACACTCCATACTTACGTAGAGCATCACATACTTTTTCATACTGGGGAATAACCGGTTGCATAGTACTTATTATACTACTGAATACGACACATAAGGTCAACAACCTAAGGGCTCGTTCGTAAATGGCTTCATGGGTATTTACGAATACGACCCNNATAAATTTATCCGCTTGCAATATTTGCGTACCCGCCTGATTCGATATGTGAAGCATTTCGGGCAGGGCATTGCGGGCAGGTATGTTTGTATTATCCCCGTGTATCTCTGCTACAATAACATCATGTCCAATCGTCGAGTTATCGCTTTTAATACCATTAGCCAAATCGCAGGCAAAGTTATAACCAGCGGTACGACGTTTGTTGTCAGTATTCTCATCGCCCGGACGCTTGGCGCTTCCGGATACGGCGACTTTACTAAAATTACGACGTTTGTTGCGTTTTTCTACCTATTCGCGGATTTCGGTTTAAATACAGCATATCTTGAATTATCGGAGGACAAAAAAGCCCAAACAAATTTACTCTTCCTCCGGACCCTATTTGGCTTATCTCTTATGTTTCTCTGTATATCCATTCTTTCATTCCTCCCCGGTACTGATATTCAGGGATATACGCCGCTGGTAAAACTCGGAATCATTTTTTTCTCTGTAAGCATTCTGTTTCAGTCGCTTATCACAACGGCAAATGCGTTTTTCCAAAAAAACCTGCGGTATGATTATGCATCCTATGCGCTGTCTCTTGGAGCAATTGTCACCCTCCTTTCTGTTTTTTTATTTCCCTATTTGGGTATAACAGGTGTTATTCCAAACATCTTTGCGTTCCTGTTGGGGTCTGGAGCAACAACAGTTGCTGCTCTTTTTTTTGCTAAAAAAATTATCCCTTCCTTTTCGTTTTCTTTTGATTCAACGCTTACCAAAAAAATGCTTGTAATCGCGCTTCCATTGGGATTAACGCTCTTATGTAATGTCGTATATTTCCATGCAGACAGCGTCATCCTTACGCTTTTCCGCTCTTCTTCTGAAGTGGGTATTTACGGATTTGCCTATAAGGTATTTGAATTTCCGCTTGTTGTCCCGACATTCTTTATGAATGCAGTTTTCCCTCTTCTCCTTATTTCCATAAAGGGGAATGACATGAAAGCATTTATTAGACAAATGAAGCAGTCCTCCGCTGTTTTATTTTCGCTTTCCTTGGTTCTTGTTTTGTGCGGATATATATCCGCACCTCTTTTTTCTCTTATACAAACAGACTTTCAGGCAAGCATTGTGCCGTTCCGGATTCTTCTTCTCAGTCTTCCTGTTTTTTATCTCACGAGCGTTACGATGTGGGTTTTAATAGCCCTGAAAAAAAGAGTTGCGCTTTTCCTTGTGTATTTTATCTCTATGATAGTAAATGTCGGAAGTAATATTCTCCTGGTACCGCACTATGGGTATACGGCAGCAGCGTGGATCACTGTGGTGTCGGAAACGCTTGTACTGCTTCTATCTCTTTTTGTCATTCAAAAATACTTTAACCCAAGTAAATAAAATCCGAAATTCGAATATCGAAACACGAAACCCTCCTTCGCTCTTACGAGCTTTGGATGGGCAAAGCAATTTTGAATTTGCATAGCCGGCCGTAGCATTAGCGAAGGCTGGTTTCGAATTTCGTATTTCGTGCTTCGGATTTATTGAAATCAAGGTGATTGACGACAAAACACTGATCAATGTACCATAACATTCATGACTAATGAATTAATAATCCACACTGACGGCGGAGCCAGAGGAAACCCGGGACCGGCAGCAATCGGTGTCGTTATAGAAAAAGATGGGAAAGTAATCCATACATTTGGTCAACGGATAGGGGAGTCAACAAATAATGTTGCAGAGTACACTGCGGTCATAGAAGCATTGAAATATATGCAGGCGTATCGGACAAACAAAAAAAATAGTCATTCCTGCGAAAGCAGGGATCTTACTAAAAACGATAAGGTTCCGGCTTGCGTTTCACTTGGCCGGAATGACAAAGTTATGGATTGTCAAACTATACATTTTGTTCTTGATTCGCTTTTGGTGGTAAATCAGTTGTTGGGAAAATTTAAGGTAAAAGACGCAAAACTCCGTTTCCTTCTTTTGGAGGTACGGTCATTAGAACAAGAGGTTGGGGGAGCTATAACATATTCGGTAGTACCCCGTGAGCAAAACAGAAAAGCCGACTTCCTGGTAAATCAAGCACTAGACCAATAATTAGTTTATAAAGTACTGAGTTATAAAGTTATTGAGTTATTTGTACTTTATGAACGTTATAACTTTATAAACTTTTAACTTTTCCCCGGGGCTCATGTCGTTTTCTGTGTGAAAGGGAAGGAAGAGGGGAGAGTAAGTGATTGTGTTCGGAGCTTTTCTTTGCAATAATAAAGTAAGATTTTTCCCGTCTCTCCTATGACAAAACCCTCCTCTTCATCATTAAAAAAAGAATTAGCTGCTCTTCCTATAGCGCGTATCGAAACAATGGATCAATCGTACGTACTTAATCTACGGGAATACTTATTCGCAAACGGTTGTCAGGTATTCGTGAATACCGGCCCCACGGAAAATGTCACATACTTTTTTGTGGTTGGTGACAGCAATTTCGTGAAAAAGACTCTTGCATTCCGGCACGAACTCGGGAAAAAACAACTTGTTATATGCTGGGACACCGAAGGTCACGAATCGATCGAGCAGTTCCTCGGTCTCCACTCAAAAATTGTTTTTGTCGATCCTGTTCCGATAACATCAGACGTTCTTTCTGAAATTTTTACGTTTCTTTTTACCACCAAAGGGAAAGAGCTTAATATGCAATCCTCATGGTCAAAAAAAGGTACAAAAGACGGTGATGGTAGTGAAATTCCGCATACAAAAGTACAGGCAGAGAGCCTTGACACGCACACGGAAGAATCTCTCAAACTTCCATCAACCCGCGCATACGAAGATGTTCAAAAAAGGAGAATCGCCAATCTCATAACTGATATGTTTGGAAAAAAACGTGATACAAAGACGGTTCACTCAACTGATAACGGTCAAAATAAAGAAAATTTGAAAACGGAAACACCTCGCAAACAAAAATTATGGTTGTCATATCTGGTGCCAATAGCCTTGATTACGTTCTTCCTGTGTATGTCACCCTTCCTATTATATAGTGTCAGTTTTCTTATACGCGGATGGTCTCTTATGAGTGCTGCTGCGGGGTTTACGGAGGGAAAGGGGAATGTAGTAGAGGCACAGGTCAAAAATGAACGATTTTGGAGCGGATATACGCACCTGACCATGCCTTTTGTTCATGGAACAATGCGGTTTGGGCTGGGAGACAAAACAATTCAGGCGTTTGAACGCGTAGATCGTCTTTCGGATCTGATAGCCGACGCAGAACTTGAACTTCTTGCCATGAATGATGCAGTTCTTTCCATGGGTTCATCGCTTATACTTGATCAAAAAGACAAACAGTCTCTTTCCCCTGTGGTGGCGGTGGACACCATACGGAAAAGCATTCCCTCAATCAGAAACAAACTTGATCTTGCCGCAGCCTACCTCCAGTCGTTTCGGAGCCTGCAATCTTTTCCGTTTTCTTTACCCGCTGTTCAGGTACAGATTGAAAAAGCTATAGCAAAAATTGAGAAACTCCGGCAGGTTTCAGAGGTGGGAGAAAGGATTTCCCAATTGTATCCCTTTATCGGAGGATTTCGGGACAAACAGCGCGTGGCGGTCATATTGCAAAACAGCAGTGAGTTGAGGCCTACGGGCGGATTTATCGGGTCTCTGGCTCATCTTACTGTTTCGGAGGGGTCGCTTGAAGAGATGCGCATTGAAGATGTATACGCTCTTGACGGACAATTGAAGGGGCACGTTGAACCTCCGGGGCCCATAAAAGAACTGTTGGCTCAGGAACACTGGTATCTGAGGGACAGCAATTGGAATCCGGATTTTTCTAAAACCAGCCAAACTGTTCAGTTTTTTTATGAGAAAGAGACAGGAGAACGGGTGGAAAGCGTTGTGGGAGTTACTTCCTCGTTTATCGTCCGGATTTTAAAGGTTGTGGGACCGGTAGATATTCCTTTTTACAACGATCGGATCACGGCGGACAATTTTTACCTGAAATCATTCTATTATTCGCAGGCGAACTTTTTCCCAGGATCGAATCAGAAAAAAGATTTCCTGGGCGCTCTTATGGAGGCCATCCTTTCAAAACTTCAAAAAAACGTTCAGTCCGGTGTAGCCATCATGGAGATTATCCATGACAGTCTCGCCTCCCGCGACATCCAGTTGTATACCGCGGATCCTGAGGGACAACGGGCTATAGAACAGTTTGGGTGGGGAGGAAAGGTGCCTGCCGGATCCGCATGTCTTGTGACAGAAAATCAGCCGCCGTGTGTTTTTTCCTATGTATATATCAATGAATCCAATGTCGGAGTCAATAAGGTGAATGCGTTTATCGAGCGAAGTCAAACGCGTTCAGTCCAAATTTCAGAAACAGGCACCATATCTGAAACAATCTCCCGGAAAATCCAAAACGTGTCCCGGAGAGAGTCGGGAACCGGAGACTATATGACCTATCTTCGTATATTTTTCCCGTCTGGCAGTATCCTTACATCCCTCACCTTGGACGGAAAACCTATCCCCATGAAGGATATAAAAACGAAGCGTTCGGGTCTTCCGTATGGAGAACTTGATACGTCCATACCAAATCTCAATGGCGTTGCCGTGGTGTTTGAGGTGGCTCCCGGCCGGGAACGGATCATTTCTGTTGCCATTTCTCATGGGCAAACGATGCTTACTGAAAACAAAGAGGCCATCCTGACTCTTTTTGAACAAAAACAGGCAGGAGTTGATCAGGTTCCGATAACAACAACAATCACGTATCCTCCCGCGTGGACCGGCCTCCCGCTTCCCTCAACGCAAACCGGCCGCGTGGTTGCAAAACAAGGGTATCTCGAGTACAATACCGTTCTATCCCAGGATAATGAGTTTTTAATTCGTTTCATGCGATAACATATATGCCAGGTAGTGAATCCGCACTACGATGCGAACCTACATGGGCAATATAAAAAAATATAAAGATAACAGGAAATGATAGATACATAAAGTCCGTTTTCGCATCGAAATTAAACGATGCAGTACGGATCTACTACCTGGTATGAAAGCACTTCCCTTAGAAGCAAAAAAACGAACCGTTACCGGCAAGAGAGTAAAAAATCTCCGAGAAGCTCATGTTTTGCCTGCCACAATTTATGGGAAAACGACAAAACCCATATCTATCCAGGTAGAAGGAGATACGTTTGACCGCACATTTCAACAAACGGGGGAGACCGGACTCATCCAGCTGACCGTTGATGGGGAAAAGCATCCGGTTCTCGTAAAAAACGTACAGCGTGATCCTGTATCAGGCCTCCCAGTCCACGTTGAATTCCACCAGGTCAGTCTGAAAGAAAAAATTCACGCCAAAGTGCCGATTGTCTTTANNACGGATCCTGAGATTATGGTCGTCAAAATCGGAGAACTCCTGGCTCCCGAACCGGAACCAGAGCCGGCTCCTGTGGAGGGTGAAGTTGTTGAAGGGGAAGCGGCCGGGGTTGAAGGAGAAGAA
Organism: Patescibacteria group bacterium; assembly: GCA_003545435.1. Lineage (GTDB taxonomy): Bacteria > Patescibacteriota > Microgenomatia > UBA10105 > UBA927 > UBA10108. Next base: position 16,282 of record DPYI01000072.1, read on the forward strand.
AAGGGGACTGAAGAGAAAAAAGAAACTCCTGAAAAACCGGAAGAGCCTCCAAAAAAAGAATAAGCAGAACTCTCTGTTTCCAAATCTCTCAATCTCTTTATCTCTTTGTCTCTTTATCTCTTTGTCTCTCTCCCTCTGCATGAAACACCTCCGGAATCGGGTAGTTTGGATCCAGCGCCATTACCTTTTGAATGGAGGCTTGTGCTTCCTCTGTTTTTCCCAACTCCTGTGCGTACCACGCAAGCATGATATACCCATCCCGATAGTCAGGTCGTTTCTCAACGACCTGTTTCCATTCTTCATAGGAGCGTTTTGCTTCAATCATCCTAGTGTTTGAAGCTGCTTCAAACGTGATCTTGGAAGTGATAATGCTCGTTGTTTTTGGTTGTTTCCAAAGGATAAACGAGGCTAAAACTCCACAGGTGAGTCCTGAAACAATCCAAAAAACAGGGTGCGCGGTGAATAATCGGGGAATCTGCGGTAAATGCTGTTTTTTTGATTGAAAAAAGGCAGTTTTCTTCATAGTATATACTTGGCTTGTGGCTTGTCATCTCTAACCCGCATCGAAGCACAGAATAAACCCCAAGAGGAGTCTAGACTTGTCATTCCTGCGAAGGCAGGAATCTATGTAATTTTTTTTAGTAGATTCCGGCTCGTCGCCTTTCGGCTCCGTCCGGAATGACACATATCTAATTTCGCTTCATTCATTTCGTAATTCAGGTTATACTAATACCATAGTAAGGTACTCATGAATATGGATGCAAGAGTAAAAATAGTCCTTTCAACTCTCTCCAAAACCTATCCGCGTGCGAAAATTGTCCTATCCTATAGCTCCCCATGGGAATTGCTTATTGCAGTCATACTTTCTGCCCAATGCACGGACAGGGTAGTTAATAAGGTGACGAAAGTGCTTTTTAGGAAATACCCAACGCTTGATTTCTATACCAAAGCAGATCTTTCGGCGTTTGAAAAACACATCAAATCGACCGGATTTTACCATAATAAAGCCAAAAACATCCTAGGGGCAGCCAGGCGTATCCGGGAAACATATCGCGGGCGCGTACCGAAAACCATGGAGGAGCTGCTTACTATTCCCGGAGTGGCCAGAAAAACAGCCAATGTGGTTCTGGGAAATGCCTATGGGGTGATAGAGGGGATTGCTGTGGACACACACGTCATCCGTCTTTCCCAGCGGCTGCGCCTGGTACCAATAGATAAAATTGGAGGAAAACACCCTGCGTTTGTGTCACATTCAACAATGCAGCAATATAACAATGTAACAATTGATTTTTATAAGGACGCGTCTCCTCTCAAAATAGAACAAGAACTTATGAAGGTGATCCCGAAAAAAACGTGGTTTTCCCTTACATACCAGCTTATCGATCATGGAAGGGCTGTTTGCAAAGCAAAAAATCCAAAATGTCAGGCGTGCCCCTTATCCTCTTATTGTCCGGTAAGAAGGGAGCAAAAAGATGGTAATCCTTGATTCTTTAATCTTATTTGTGTTACCCTTACATGTATAATTTTATTCACAGTGTTGATATATAAAAAAGGAGATTTTTTATGAAAGCAGTAAA
>DPYI01000048.1 GCA_003545435.1 Patescibacteria group bacterium
ATTTAATCTTCGCCGCGTTCGTCCCCCGTATGAGAGCAAAGCACCATACGGGGCCATGTACCGTGCTTGCACTGGTACATGGTAGCGGCCTAATTATATGTATTATGTATATATTTTGAGAAGTCAACGCGACGGAAAGCTGTATACAGGATTCTCAACTGATCTGAAAAGAAGGATGCAAGAACATAAACAGAAAAAAACACATACTACTGCAAGGATGGGTGACATAACACTTATTTACTATGAAGCATTCCTATCAGAAAAAGATGCTCGGGAAAGAGAGATATACTTAAAAACAACACAAGGAAAAAGAACATTAAAATTAATGCTGAAACATACGTTTGCCGCGTTCGTCCCGTAAACCAGAGCAGAGCACGGTTTACGGTTTTGGCGCGTTCGTCTAGAGGCCTAGGACGGTTGGTTCTCAACCAACAAATCACCGGTTCGAATCCGGTACGCGCTACAAAATACTACATACGCTTGGCGGCGGGCAGGTCAACGTGTAGATCGCCGGTTCGCCGTGCCCGTCCGTAGCTTCTGAGCGTAGGAGGGAATCCGACTGGGGGTACTGAGTCTAAGCTTATTTAATTTGCTGCAATATCGAATCGTAATAATTTATAAGTTTTTGAGCGTTTTGGAATACTACTTCATTCATTTCTGGACGAGAGTATTTTTCATATGTTTGAACCGATCTGCTCCATATTCCCATTCCAAACTCCTTACCCTGTTTGATTATGTCAGGATTAAGAAAGTCAGTAGGATTCCAGTCATGTTCGCTAAAAGAATATGCTGATTTCACTTGCGTTCTGTATTTTGCGTCACGATCCCGATCCGCCGGAAATCCTGGATACATATTAATTAAATCCCGATCAAAAGCTTCAACTACTTTTTTTGTTCCCTTTGGAAGCAATAATCCAGCATCAATAAATTTTTGAACGTTAAATGTAAATGCAAAGTAATACTTTCTTTCAAAATTGATAGAAAACGCTTTAATATAATCCAGTAATTCATCTTCCGACTTTAACTTTTCCGCCTCATGCATTAATAAAACGTGGAAAAAACCTTTAAGTGCGTAGTCAATATCATGAGGCTGATATTCAATGTCAATAAGAATATGTTGGGCGATATCTATAAGATCTTTGCTTGGTTTATTAAAAGGAATAATTTCGCCTTCTATCATACGGTGATAGTATAGTACAGACGTTCTGTTTATACAAAAAGATTAGATTTCGATTCTAATATCTTATGGTAGTCAGAGCATAATCGGGATTGAGGCTAGGTTGAAGAATCTTATTCCACTCACTCATTGAGTGTAGAAGTTGGTTCCAACGAAGAATCATCTGGGTACTTGTCCCCTGTACGAGAGCGAAGCACCGTACGGGGCCATGTACTGTGCTTGTGCACTAGTACATGGTAGTGGCCTAGGACGGTTGGTTCTCAACCAACAAATCATCGGTTCGAATCCGATACGCGCTACAAATTCAAATCGCGCTTGATTGGAAAAAATCATCCATAATACTAATAAAAGAAAGGGCATGGATAAGAAAAAAGATTGATGAGATTGGCGTTGATACGCTCTCTGAAGTTATTAAAAAAGCCGTAAAGGTGAGGAAATGTGCCTATTCACCATATTCCAAATACATGGTTGGCGCGGCAGTGCTTTGTACATCCGGTGCCATCTATGCATCATGCAATGCCGAGGTCGTATCCTATACTGAAACCGACCATGCGGAACGGAGCGCCATCACAAAAGCCATTAGCGCGGGAGAAATGAAACGGAACGGCCAATGTTTTATTAAGGCGGTAACCATCTCCCACCCCGGAGAATCAGGTCCCTGCGGAGGGTGCAGGCAACGCATTGCCGAACATTGTGAGAATGCACTTATCATCGATACGGACGGCAAAGGCAGGATACAGGCTGTAACGTCACTCAAAACCCTCTTTTTCTACGCTTTCACCCCGGAACATTTAAAAAAATAGAACTATCCAAGAGAGTACTTCAGTTTTTTTAAAAATGTTCTGTGATACAATTTCCAAATGATATACCATCCCCGCGACCGCTTCCGCTGTAAAAATTCCGGAATTATTCAGGGAAAACTATTATTTTTTTTATTAGCCATAGGCATCCTTAGTCTTCTTTTTTATTTTCTGTACAAACCATCAACCTCTGTTGTTTCGCCTATTCCTCAAAAAGACATGTTTTCTTTTCTACTTCCTATCTTTTCCCGGAAAAAAAATCCGGATGAGCTGAAAAAGAAAATTATTGAGGCAATCGGAACAACAATTCCTGAATATTCCGTCATGGTCAAAGATCTTAAAAATGATTTTTCCATTGATATGAATGCGAATACTATCTTTACCGGAGCGTCGGTTAATAAGCTCCCGATTCTCGGAACGCTTTACTATCTTGCCCAAAAAGGAGATATTGATCTGGATCGACAAATCACGATACAGCCTGAAGATATTCAGGACTACGGAACCGGCCAAATCCGATACGATCAACCCGGAACCATGTACAGCGTCAAAACGCTTAGCCGGCTCATGATGCAAAAAAGCGACAATACAGCTGCGTATATCTTAGGCCGGCAGGTCATCGGTATCCCAAAAATCCAGCAGCTTATCACCAGCTGGGGGATGACACAGACCGATATGGAAAATAACAAGACCTCAAATACCGATATTGCTCTCCTCATGGAAAAAATCTATAGGGAAAAAGTCGCAAATAAGGCTCTGACGTTGGAAATGCTATCGTTTCTCAAAGACGGAACTATCGAAGACCGGATCCCGGCACTCTTACCAAAAGAAACAGTTGTCTACCATAAAACCGGCAATGGCGTAGGATTTCTGCATGATGTCGGGATCGTTGTTGGCCCAAAAACAACGTATTACATCGGCATGTTCACAAGCGGAGTTCCTGATGAAGCGGAGGCAGTCCGGATATTAGCCACTATCTCGCGGATTGTCTATGATTTTATGAAGTGATAGGACGTATTTTTCTCTGTCATCGCGAGTTCCGCTTTGCGGGATGTGGCGATCTTTATTATAGGGATTGCTTCGTCTCCCGACGTGACGCCGGGATCCTCGCAATGACAATAAAAGCAACTACTTCCCTTTTTTCTTCGGAGATTTAGCAAGAGCTACTTGGAGCACCTCATCCATGTGCTCAACGAAGATAAATGAGAGGTCTTTGGTCACGCTTTTCGGGATATCCTCCAAATCTTTTTTGTTATTTTTCGGGAGCATTACGGTTTTGATGCCTGCTCTGTGGGCTGCAATGACTTTTTCCTTTACGCCTCCGATCTCCAAAACCCTGCCCCGAAGCGTAATTTCTCCGGTCATGGCAACAGCCCGCTTTACGGGAGTTTTGGTAAGAGCCGATACGAGCGCTGTAGCAATAGCAGCTCCTGCTGACGGGCCGTCTTTGGGAACTGCTCCTTCCGGCACATGAATATGCACGTCTAATTTCTGGAAAAAGTTTTCCGCAAGCCCGAATTTTTTGTACCTGCTCCTCACATAGGACAGAGCCGCCTGAGCTGATTCCTTCATCACGTCGCCCAACTGTCCGGTTAAGGTTATTCCTGCTTTTCCGGGCATGAGCGCAACCTCAATGAATAAAATTTCTCCTCCTGCTTCCGTCCAGGCCATGCCGGTAGACATACCGATTTCGTCTTTTTTCTCGGCGAGTATGGAACTGAATTTATACGGGCCTAAGTATTTGGGCAAATCACCTCTTCCGATTTCGAATGTTTTTTTGTTTTGTGCCTCGGTATCCGCAATTTTCCTAGCAATTTTCCTGAAAATCGACGCGGTTTCCCGCTCAAGATTCCGGACTCCTGCTTCCCTGGTATAGCGCCTGATAAGCTCATACAGCGCCCCGTCTGTCATGGAAACAGTGTTATCGGGAATCCCGTGAACGATCCGCTGCTTTTCAAAAAGAAAATCCTTCACGATATGGTATTTTTCTTCCTCCGTGTATCCGGGAAAATGGATAATCTCCAAACGGTCCCGTAAAGCAGGCGGAATGGTATCCAGGATATTGCAGGTCGTGATGAAAAACACGTCAGAAAGATCAAACGCGACTTCCAGGTAGTGATCGGAAAAAGCATAGTTCTGTTCCGGATCCAATGCCTCCAACAACGCTGCGGAAGGATCTCCCCGAAAGTCCGCTCCTACTTTGTCAATCTCATCCAGCATAAAAACCGGATTTTTTGTCCCTGCCTGTTTAATCCCCTGGATGATTCTGCCGGGCATGGCTCCGACATACGTTCTCCTGTGGCCTCTGATTTCCGCCTCGTCCCTGATGCCTCCGAGTGACATTTTGACGAATTTTCTTCCTATGGACCGGGCAATAGATTTCCCGATAGATGTTTTTCCGACTCCCGGAGGTCCGACAAAGCAGAGGATGGTAGGAGATTTTCCTTTTTGTTTTCCATCTTTTTCTTTTCCTTCTTCCTCCTGATTCTGATGCATACGCAGCTTCATCACTGCTAAATACTCTAAAATACGTTCCTTTATTTTTATCAGGCCGTAATGATCTTCGTTTAACACGCGTTCTGCATCTTTTATGCGGACATTGTTGGGGCTTGCCACAGCCCACGGAAGCTCCACGAGTGTCTCCAGATACGTGCGGACATAGGATGTTTCAGGATTATACTGAGACATTTTAGAGAGACGCGATAATTCCTTATCCGCTTTTGACCGCACTTCCTCAGGCATTCCGGCTTTTTTTATTTTGTCCCGAAGCTCTTTGGTGTCTTTATCATCATCGTCGTCTCCTAATTCTTTTTCAATTGTTTTTATCCGTTCCCGAAGCACCTGTTCTTTGACGTTTTTATCAAATTTTTCCTGTGTTTTGGTAGCGATATTTTGTTCAATCTCTAATATTTTTATCTCATGAGACAAAAATTGCGTTTCCTGAGTCAACCGCTCTTTGACAAAAGACAGTTCAAGAAGCGCCTGCCGCTCCCTGGGTTTGAGATCCAAAATTGACGCAAATTGGTAGGAAATAGTAAGAGGGGTGCTGCCGGACATGATATTCATGAATGTGAGAAAATCAATGGTTTTTCCCAGTTTGACGGCGCGTCTGAGTTCGGAAACAAGATGGTTGGAAAGCGCTTTCATTTCATCATCATCAATCGCGATATCTATGATCTCTCGGGCTTTGGCTATAAAGAACGGATCCACAGTTTCAAACGACTGCACTTCAACTTTTGTCAATCCCCTGACAAGCGCATTAATTTCACCTTCATTTTTCATCATCTGAACAATCTCCCCGACAGTTCCGATCTGATACAGATCCGAGGGTACGGGATCATTTATGCTGGTATTTTTCTGCATGATGAAAATAACCCGTTTCCCTGTGGTTTGCGCGGCATCAATGGCGGAAACCGATCGGACCCTGCCGAACGTCAGAATCATCTCCGTTCCGGGAAATACCACCCCATCCCGTATAGGAACGACCGGCAATACAATATCCTGTTGTGTATAAAGGTCTGCCATACTGATATTCGGGTGACACACCTTTGTCATTGCGATCCCGAGCGAAGTCGAGGGAGAAGCAATCTTTATTATAGAGATTGCCACGTCGCTTGCGTTCCTCGCAATGACAAAAAATACATTCTATATTTAGCAGTCAAGTATAACAACTGCTAATTTGAAAGTCAACACGCTTACTGAAACATGTTTAAAAAATCATCCCGTTTGGGAATCCCTAAGGGAAAATCGACAAGAGGCGTCCGGGCAACAGCTTCACGGTCTTCTGATGTTTCTTTCTGTTCCTGATACAAAACCCCCAAAGGAATTGTATCCCCCCATTCCATGGACTTCTCAAGCGCAGTGTGTTTTTCTTTTTGAGGTTCAACCGTATAGATGCGTTTCCGATACCATCCGTAGTCATGAATCTTATCAAACGTCACGCAGGGCTGAAGGATATCGACAACCGAAAAACCTTTATGGAGTATGGCTTTTGCCAGAATTTCAGTCAACTGCGGTATGTCTCCGGCAAATCCGCGGCTCACAAACGTTCCTCCGGCAACAAGAGCCAAAGACAACGGATTGAGAGGAAGTTCCATAACCCCTCCCGGAGTTGATTTTGTCTCCAGACCCTTTTGCGCTGTCGGCGATGCCTGTCCCGTGGTCAAACCATAGACCTGGTTGTCATGTACTAGTACGGTAATGTTGGGATTCCTTTTTGCTGCATGCAGAAAATGATTGCCGCCCTCTCCTATACAGTCTCCGTCTCCGGTTACTGCGATGACGGTCAGTTTGCTGTTTGCCAGCTTTATCCCCTGGGCAACAGGGAGAGCTCTTCCGTGGAGTCCTTCAACTCCGTACACGTGCATCCAATCCCGCATATTTCCATGACACCCGACCCCGTATACGATAACGACGTTGTGATTTGGGACAGCAAGCTTCGTCAAAGCGTTTTTCAGAGCCATCCATATCCCGAAGTTACCGCACCCAGGGCACCAGGTGGGAGTGATATCTGTTTTATAAATGTCCGATGTAATCATAGTATCTTTTAAGATTAATTAAGGTTTTTCCCAATTTAAAATTCAAAATTTAAAATTTAAAATTAATTTCAAATTTCAAATTTAAAATTTCAAATTTTCAATAATCTCCTCCGGGTACCACTGTCTTCCGTCATACTTTAACAGCTTTTCTTGTATGTCAACGCCCGACACCTGCATAATGAGTTTTGCCAATTGGCCCGTTCCGTTACCCTCAACATCAACCAGCCGTTTTTCGCTTTGTAAAAGTTTTTTCAGTTTTTCTCCGTCAAGCGGATATACCCATGAAAAATGGATGAGTTTGGTCCTCATGCCTTTCTCCTGCAATATTTTCATCGCTTCCAGAATCGGGCCTTTGGTGGAACCGAACGAAACAAATGTAAGTTCACTATCAGTATCTCCGTATATGACCGGCGTTGGTGAATGACTGATTATTGCAGTAAGCTTCCTTAACCGCTTATCTGTCATGCTTTTCCGAATGAGCGGATCTTCGGTTGTGAATCCTTTTTCATCATGCTCATAGGAATTGGCGATATATAATCCTTTTTCCGTTCCGGGAACGCTCCTCTCGGAAATGCCGTCGGACGGGCTCATATCATACCGTTTAAAATCCGGGCTAATAGATTTTTCTGTAACGCGTTTTCCGTCCTGCGGCATTTTAGGAGCATCAAAAACGCTTTTGTCCGCACACCAAATACTCTCATTTAAGTATTTATCCGTCAGAATAAATACCGGAACCTGATATGTTTGAGCCAAATCAAAAGCAATCTGGGATAATTGGTAACATTCCGTTATGTCGCCTGGAGACAAAATAATCCGTGCAAATTCTCCGTGCCCGGAATGTATCACAAACAACAACTCTCCCTGTTCCGTCCATGTCGGCATGCCTGTTGCCGGTCCAGGACGCATCCCCAGATCAATAACCAAAGGCACTTCCGTAATTCCTGAGAGAGACAATCCTTCCACCATGAGAGCAAATCCGCCTCCTGAGGTAGCCACCATGCTCCGAACTCCGGCAATGGAGGCGCCAATTGCCATATTGATCCCTGCGATTTCATCCTCCGGCTGGATGTACGTAATGCCAAGCTCCTTTTTGTGATCCGTAAAAAGGGTAATGAGGCTGTTAATGGGGGTCATGGGGTAAATTGCTGCAAATTTCATGCCTCCGTCCAAAGCCCCGACTCCAACCGCTTCGCTTCCGTTCATGACGAGTTTCCCAAAAGGCTGTTTGGGGGCATCAAGATACCATCCGTTTAATGATCCGTATGTTTTTTTTATACCATCATATCCGGCCTGTGCCACAGCGATATTTTCATCAATAATTGTCTTTCCCTTTTTTTTAAACTGCGTTTCAATAACGTCAGTAAGAATAGAAAAATCAGCTCCGAGAAGCGCAATAGTAGCGCCTAAGGCAACGGTGTTACGCATAAGAACAGTAGCATTGAGATTTTTCACAATATCCGACATGGGAAGTGCAATCAACCGGGTGTTTGGGGGGAAGTCCGAAGAGTTAGGGGTAACGTCTTTTGGATCAAACACCACATAACTTCCCTCGTGAAGTTCGTTTGTATGAATTTCTACCGTCTCCGAGTTGAGTGCAATAAGGATGTCCAGTGTTTTATGGAGGGAGTGAAATGGAAGAGTTCCCACCCCGACAGTAATAACATTATGCCCTCCCCGGATGAGAGACGGGTACTCATTGGAGGCAGTCGTATAAAATCCGCGGCGGCTAAATGCTTTGACCAGCATCGAACCGGCTGATATGATGCCAAATCCAGCCTCACCGCCGATTTTCCATGTGACGAAATTCTTCATAATTCAAATCATTGTCATCGCGAGTCCAGCCAAGCCGGACGTGGCGATCCCTATTATAAGGACTGCTTCGTCTCCCGACGTGACGTCGGGATCCTCGCAATGGCATTTTTACGGAAATACCTGCTTCCCTGTTTCGTTATCAATAATAGTAATAGCAGCCACCGGACATCCTTTTGCAGCAGAAAGAAGTGCTTCATCTGATTCCTGATCAGAGGAATCCAAAATAACTGCTTTTGCCTCTTTGTCCAAAACCCATGCTTTCGGAGCCAGCGCCACGCACGTCGCTGCACCAATGCAGAGCGACCGGTCAATCCGCATGATATATTTCCTGATTTTTCTTGTCACTTTCGGGTCATTGGCATCCATAGGCTTTCACTATACCACCGTTGCCTTTTCCCATTCAAGAATACATTTCTGTAACGCCTCCAAAGGTAAGAGGGCGCATTTTATCCGCGTCGGCGTCAACTCTGTCTTTAACATATCCAGGACTGTCTCTTTTTGTAATTTCATAACATCCGTTTTCTTCATCCCAAAAACATAATCGGTTAATAAGGACGCAGAAGCCTGACTGATTGCACAGCCTTCTCCGGAAAATCGGATGTCCGTAATGGTTTTCCCGTCTTTTCCGAGTTTTAACTCCATGGTAATTCTGTCTCCGCACGCGGAGTTAAAAAGAGTTTTTGAGATATCCGCTTTTGGCAAACGCCCGAAATGGTGCGGATGCTTGTAATGATCAAGAATATGCTGACGATAAAGATCCATATGATCAATTTCAAATTTTCAATTTACAATTTTCAATAGTCCGGCAAAGCCGGATTAAGTTTTTTATTCAAACATCTTCTTTACTTTTTTAAGTCCTTCAGCCAGCGCGTCAACATCTTTTGTATCGTTATAGACATAAAATGATGCACGGCATGTCGGCCCGATTGCTAAATACTCATGCAGAGGCATAGCGCAGTGATACCCCACCCGGATACAAATATTATCCTCATCCAATACCTGCGCTATGTCATGGGGATGAATGCCTTTCATCTGAAACGCCACAACGCCCCCCCTGATATCTGGATCAGCCGGACCATACATCGTCAGCCCTGGAATTTTTGTCAGTTGGTCAAGCGCATACGAAACAATCTTCTTCTCATGTTCCCGTACGTGCCGCATCCCTAATGCAGATAAATACTCTACAGCCGCGCCTAATCCGATTGCCCCTTCAATAAACGGCGTTCCTGCTTCAAACTTATGAGGAATATCGTTAAACACAGTTGTTTTTTCATGCACCTCTTTTATCATGTCTCCGCCGAAAAGAAACGGCGGCATCTCTTCCAGTAATTGTTCTTTTGCCCATAAAACCCCTATTCCGCTCGGAGCCATCATTTTGTGTCCGGAGAACGCCACGACATCAGCTCCCCAATTCTCAACATCAACAGGCAAATGGGGAACAGCTTGCGCCGCGTCGACAACAGTAAGACACAGAGGATTCATTTCCTTTACTTTTTCAATTATTTTTTTGACCGGCGGCAACGTTCCTAATACGTTTGATGCAGCGGTGAATGTGAATAGTTTTGTTCTTTTGGATACAAGCTTTTCTATCGCCTCAAGAGAAAGAATCCCATTGCGGTCAGCGTTCCAAATTCTAAAATCACATTTATTTTTCAAAGCATATTGCTGCCACGGAACAAAATTAGCATGGTGTTCCAGTATTGACGTTACAAGAACGTCTCCTTGACGTACGTGGTATGGGAGCCAACTATAAACAAGCAAACTCAGGGATTCATCCGTGTTTCTCGTAAATACTATCTCACTGGTATTTTTTGCATGAATAAAATCCGCAACATATTCTCTTGCCTGTTCGTATTTTGCTGTTGCCTCTTCTGATGTTTTATAAATACTCCGAAAAACATTGGCAGTATACCGTTTGTAATATCCATTCACCGCGTCAATAACTTTTTTGGGTTTCAGTGAAGATGCCGTTGAGTCCAAGTACACAATCCGCTTGCCGTTAATCTTCCTTTTGAATAATGGAAAATCCTGTTTTATTTTAGATACATCAATCATAGCGTCTTTGTTATGTTTCTGCATTGATTATATACCAAATCCCTGATATGAGAATCAGGAATCATGTCGGTGATTTTCCTGATAAAGCCGTCGACATATATCCGTTCAATCTGTTTCTGATGCAACAAGCGGGTTTTTGCGTACCACAGAACATCATCTGGGATTGGGTGCATGGAGACACCATGTTTGCATGACACTGCATGATGCAATATTTCTAATATTGGGCGGGTCTGGACCCTCGCGTGCCCTGACAACAGCATGCTGTCATGGTGTTGAAATGCATCCGATCCCTGCGATCTTTTACCAATGAAAATATTTCCCTGATATGAAACAAGGGAATCGTTCAAAACGAGCGACCGCAGGAGACATACACTCACGGAATCCGGACTTTTGTGTAATTGCGTTGTCGACAGATGCACCTCGATATTCCTTTGCGGAATAATAATCCCCAAAAGCTGCGCTTTCGCATTCCTCCCCTCAAGAGAAACTGATATCTCAGCGCGCAATGATTGTTTGGGCGCTACGAGAAAAACATAGGTTTTCTCTTCTCCCTCAGGGAGTGTATCGGAGTATCTCTGATCTTCATGAATATGAATAAATTCTATGTTTTGCAATCTCATAAGACCGCTTCTTTCGTATTACCCCACTGACCCTTCCATCTGAAGTTCGATCAAACGGTTAAGTTCAACCGCATATTCAAGCGGCAGCTCTTTCACTATGGGTTCAATAAAGCCGTTCACCACCATAGAAACTGCTTCTTCTTCTGGTATTCCCCGTGAAGTAAGGTAAAAAAGCTGTTCATCGGATATTTTTGAAACCGCTGCTTCGTGGGCAATGGATGCATCATCTGACTGAATGTCCATGTACGGGTACGTATCTGATCGTGACTTTCCGTCAAGAATCAACGCATCACATTGCACATGCGAGGATGCATGAGTAGCCGTTGGTATTATCCTGACCAACCCGCGATAGGAAGTTCTCCCACCGTCTTTACAGATAGATTTTGAGATGATTCTGGATGTCGTGTCCGGAGCCATATGGATCATTTTTGCACCCGCATCCTGAATCTGTCCGCGACCGGCATAGGCAATAGACAGTACCTCTCCCCGGGCTTTCCTTCCCGTGAGAATAACAGAGGGATATTTCATCGTACATTTACTGCCTAAATTTCCATCCACCCATTCCATAACTCCTTCTTCCTCAACTTTTGCGCGTTTAGTTACTAAATTAAAAACATTTGTGCTCCAATTCTGCACGGTCGTATACCGGACCCGGGCGCCTTTTTTGACCAATATCTCGACAACAGCCGCATGCAGACTGTCTGTCGAGTAAATGGGCGCCGTACATCCTTCTACATAATGCACAAAGCTCCCTTCATCGGCAACGATAAGAGTCCGCTCAAACTGTCCCATGTTTTGGGCATTTATCCTGAAATACGCCTGCAAAGGGAGGTCGACTTTCACATTTTTGGGGACATACAGAAATGATCCGCCTGACCAAACAGCACTATTGAGAGCTGAAAATTTATTGTCTCCCGGGGGTACGACAGTCCCAAAATACTCTTTGACAATATCCGGACGCTTCCGCAGTCCGTCATCCATGGAGAGAAATACCACGCCCTTTTTGCTCAGTGATTTTTGAATGCTTTTATATACAACTTCAGACTCATATTGGGCAGACACTCCGCTTAAAAATTTTTTTTCTGCCTCCGGTACACCGATCCGCTCATACGTATCCAGAATCGACTTCGGAAGATTTTTCCATTTCGAAACCGTACCACCGGTCGGTTTGAGATAGTAATATATATTGGCAAAATCAATGCCTGACAAATCCGGTCCCCAGGAGGGCATCTGTTTCTTTTGATATAGAGCAAAGCTCTTCAACCGGAACTGTTTCATCCAGAGAGGCTCTTTTTTTCGATTGCTTATTTCATCAATAATTGCAGCATTGAGCCCTTTTTGCGCCTTGTACACAGACTGCTCCTCTTTATGGAAACCGTATGCATACGCTTTGGGTGTAATTTTTTTGGGCTTCATAAAAAAAGGTTCAGTGCGTTTTTATTATTCCGGGAATCATAGTGTGTTGAGATCTCTGTATCCATTCCTGTTAATCCGGTCTATAAGTTCCCGGGACCCAACATGCGTCATTTTCCCTTTAACCATCACCATAACGGTGTCCACCTCTATGTACTGAAGAATCCGTTCACTGTGGGTAATGAGGACGATGCCCGATCCCTGTTTTTGGAGCTCTCGCACCCCCTTGGCAATAATTTTCAGAGCATCGACATCAACACCGGTGTCAATTTCATCAAAAATTGCAAACGCCGGCTGGAGAATCAGTGCCTGCAGAAGTTCTATTTTTTTGCGCTCTCCGCCTGAAAATTCTTCGTGAATAGCCCGGTTTAAAAGGTTTGGGTCTATGTGAAGCGTCTTTGCAAAAAACGATATGCGTGTATTCAGTGCTGATACAGATTTGTTATTACTTCCTTTCTTATTCTGAAATGAGGCCCTGAGGAGCTCCTTTACGCTCACTCCGGGTATGGCAATGGGAGACTGAAACGAAAGAAATAATCCCAGTCGTGCCTTTTCCTCTGTGGGAAGGTTAAGAATATTTTTCTTATTGAGGAATAACCCGGACACATGTGTTTTCGCGTTTTGAGCGGTTGTGTATTTCGGGTCACCCATAATGACGTGCGCAAGCGTTGATTTTCCGCTGCCGTTTGGGCCCATGAGAACCGTTACTTTTCCTTTTTCAAATCTGCAGGAGATGTCATAGAGAATCTGTTTTTCCTTCGCAAATGCCTGAAGGTGCTCAACTCGTAAGGAGGAATCAATCATAAACCCCTTCTCTCTCTGATAAACTGGTCAATCGTAACATCGGAGAGATAGCGCATAAACGCCTCTGAGATGAGTTGCCGAATCTTTTGCGGCATGCATGAAGGGTGAAGCGGGCAGGTAAAATTACTTTTGAGAATTCCGGATTCTGCTGATTTTCCGTTTACAGCCTGCAGTACATCAAAGGCACTTATGTCTTCAGGCGCTTTTTTCAGCACATACCCTCCGCCCTGTCCTTCTTTACTCGTGAGTAATCCTTCCTTCTTGAGCATTCTGGCAATCTTTTTTAAAAATAACAGAGAAGCACCGTGTTTATCTGCCACTTCGGACAATGAAACAAACATATCCTTCTGATTGGCCAGTTCAGACGTAAAAAGGAGTGCAATTTCTTCCTGACGGGAAAGTTTCATATACTGATACTAATTTGGTATCAGTATAGTATCATACGCAATACATGGTCATCAAGAGGCTAAAGGGCGTTTGCAAACCGGTCGGTTTTCCCCATATACACTTCAAAGATGCCCTGCATACGCAAAATAAAACATTCCTGTTTTACTTCCGGATTTTGTGCAAATGAAATGAATTGATCAACCTCTTCTGCCTGCGTCTCGTGGCATAAC
Source organism: Patescibacteria group bacterium (assembly GCA_003545435.1). Lineage (GTDB taxonomy): Bacteria > Patescibacteriota > Microgenomatia > UBA10105 > UBA927 > UBA10108. The sequence continues at coordinate 13,834 of DPYI01000048.1, forward strand.
AACGCTTTCCCTTTGATCAATTGTGTACTGGTAATATCTATAACTGTTGTAATGTTTTTGTCCGGTACCCCCTTCCACGGTTTACCAAATGACTCTTCGGAGATCTGCTTTTCTTTTAACAAAAAATTCACTGATCTTTGCGGCAAACACACATAATACAGTTTTGGCTCTTTTGAAAGAGATTGCGCATCACCGAAAGTACGCATATATTCCTCCTGCCTCCACAGTTTTCCTCTTCCTTTCGTCAGTTGTTCTTTATCCTGAAGATTTGACAGATATGCTGCATATTTTTGGAAGGCATACGTTGCTGCATAGCATACTTTCGTGTGATCAGGATGATTTGTGATGCCTGTTGGATCATGCGTGATAACAATGTCAGGGAGAAACGTTTTCATAGAGGCATATATGGGATCTTCAAGCGTTCCGGGAGTAAGGTCTTTTAACCCTAAATCAGGAAATTCCAAAAAATCGACGTGTTCTATCCCTAATACCGCTGCGGCTCTTTTTACTTCCTCCTGTCTTTTTAAGCCCAATGCTTTTTCTGATATCCCGGGATAGAGAGAAGAGGCTCCTTTCTCTCCGTTGGTAGCCACGAGTAGACGTATATGCCAACCGTCTTTTGCATACCGGGCAACCGTTCCGCCAACGGAAAAACTCTCATCATCAGGATGACTAAAAATAAGAAGCATGTGTTTCATATACTGATTATTGTCATTCCGGCCACAGCGAAGTGCGAGCCGGAATCCTGCGATCGAACAAGATTCCTGCTTTCGCAGGAATGACATTCTAGAGTAATCCTTCTAATTGTTCAATTTCGCTTTTCAAACTTGCCACCATGGCTTTCAGGACCATCACCTCCTGATGGCGCATCTCGCTCATGGCGCTTTCATGGATGACACCCCTGTATCCTTTCATTTTGCGCCCAAGTTTCGTTTCATATAAATCAAGCTTCTCATAAAGCGATTTCAGTTTCTCTTCTTTGTCCATATCGTTGTCATTCCGGCCTGTTGAGCCGGAATCCAGAGAATAAAAATAGATTCCTGCCTTCGCAGGAATGACATATTAAAAGATGCTACAATCATATCATGAATACCATCCGAATCGAATATCCGGAGCATCTTCCTGATTATGAACTTGTAGACAGCGGCAACGGGGAGAAGCTGGAAAAATTCAGCGGGTACACCATCATACGGCCGGATCCCCGGGCACTATGGCAAAAGTCGCAAAAAAATGAGGTGTGGAGTCGGGCGAATGCGAAATTTGAAAGGACCGGTTCTGAAGGCGGTTTATGGAACATTGCTGCCCCTCCTCCTCAGCCGTGGTATTTCCGTTATAAAAAGTGTGCATTTCTTCTCAAACCTACGGATTTTAAGCATGTCGGCGTTTTTCCGGAACAGGCAGTCAACTGGGATTGGATGACAACGCAAATAAACCGTTGTCATCCCTCTCCGCCAGCTGGTGGAGAGGGATCCCAACCGACAATCAAAACCCCACGGGATTCCGGCTCAACAGGCCGGAATGACATTCACATTCTTAATCTTTTTGCCTACACAGGAACCGCAACGGTCATAGCAGCTAAACAGGGTGCATTCGTAACCCATGTGGACAGCGTCAAAAGCACAATTTCCTGGGCACATGAAAACTGCATACTCAGCAATGTTCCATCCGATCGAGTCCGGTGGATTGAGGAGGACGCGTATACATTTGTTCTTCGGGAGGGTAAACGGGAAAAAACCTATGACGGGATTATCATGGATCCTCCGCGGTTCGGACGAGGAAGCAGGGGTGAAGTGTGGAAACTGGAAGAGGATCTTCCGAAACTCCTCACGGCGTGTAAGCAAATCCTCGTTCCTCACCCATTGTTCATATTGATCAATGCATACACCGCGGATATCTCATCTATTGTCCTTCAACATATGATGGAGGATCTCATGAAAGACAAAAAGGGAACAATGATGTTCGGGGAATTGGCAACAAAAGAATCTGCTTCCGGCCGTCTTCTTCCGCAGGGAATTTTCGCCCGGTGGCAGCAGTAATTACTTACATTCAGTTTGGGGCATTGGGGCAGACGGCTGACCATGTCTCACCCACCTTGCCTCGCCGGAGCCCCCGGCAGAGGCGGGTTGCTTCTCACAAATCCAATCATCCTCTCCGCTTATGAGCCGAATGCTTAAAAGGACAGCGATGAGTATCAGGAAAACTGCAAAAATGTATTTCATACTACAAATATATCACCATTCAACAATCTACTCTGACATGTAAAGTATGATAGCATACTATCATATATATTCGAATCATGGCTCGCCAAATGAATAAAACAAAACTTTGTATTGGCTGGATTTTTGTGTTTCTCTCGCTGGCTTTCGCAGCGCTTCTCATCATCCGAACTCTCAAACTGAATCCGGAGGCCATCATCACCCCCATCTCAGAGACATTTGCTACTCTCAACATTCCCTTCATCCATCCTCTGTTTCAGAAAAGCACGTCTCTTGAAGAAATAGTCCCGAAAACACTTTCCGGAAATGAAGGCACCTATGGCATAGTAATAAAAAATCTACAAACCGAGGAGACCTACCTATCCAATGAGCATCATAAGTTTCAATCAGGAAGTTTATATAAACTGTGGGTCATGGCAACGGCTTTTGATCAGATAAAAAACGGTTTACTCAAAGAAAACACACTATTGGAACAGGAAATTCCGATTCTCAACGAAAAATTCCGTATCGCAACGGCTGATGCAGAAAGGATCGAAGGAAAGATTACTCTTTCCGTTGCTGATGCACTCAATCAGATGATAACCCTATCTGACAATTACGCAGCGCTTCTTTTATCCGAAAAGGTCAGGTTATCCAATGTGGCAAAATTTCTCAATACACATGGCTTTTCCGAATCCAAAGTCGGTACGGACGGCAGTATACCCATAACTACTCCGTCTGACATTGCAGAATTTTTTACAAAACTTTATGAAGGGACCCTCATTGATAAGGAATATGATAAAAAAATACTTGACCTTCTGAAACAGCAAAAATTAAACAATAAAATCCCTAAAAATCTCCCTGAAAATATCGCGGTTGCCCACAAAACCGGAGAATTTAACTCCTTCACGCATGATGGGGGTATTGTCTATACTCCTTATGGCGACTATATCATAGTCATTCTTTCGGAAAGCCAGGATCCTCTCAACACAGAAGAAGCAATCGCTGATCTGTCAAAAGCTGTGTACGGCCATTTCACAGGAGTAAATCCTTCGCTTTGAAAAAAACGTGCGTTTGTGTAAAAAAACTGTGATAAAATTATGATATTGGAATAATAACTGTATGAAAAATGCACGAGTGTACCTTACTGCAAAAAAAATCCATAGACTTCTTGTGCTTCTCATCCTCATTGCTGGTATTATCATGATGGTTACCGGCATTATGATGTATCTGATGCAGTATTTCTTTTTCGATCCGTTCCTTATCCGCTATATCCATAATAAACTCAGCATCCTTTTCGCATCCATCCTGGGAATCATGATGCTCACGGGCCTGTACCTTTTCCTTTTCCCCTATCTTCCCGACAAACGAGGGGATAACACTATAAAACAGTAAAAGGAGCGAGGAGTTCTTTTTTCCCTTTTGGTAATTTTTTCAGTTCCAGCTCCCTCCTCATCGCATCTGTTCTTGATGTATATTTTTCTTTATATACCAGTTTAAAATCAGAAAACATACGGAGATATTTGGCGGATTTCCCGGTCTTCTTCTTGTGTTCTTTCAGCCGTTTCTCTAAATTATTCGTCTGACCGACATACAGAGTATTTTTGGAGGTACGGAGGATATAAACAAAATAGTGCATGAGACTAGAGACTGCATCCTTTGGACACAAGAAGTTGTTTTGTTTTCGGATCCGTATCCAGACTGATGAGAAATTTGGCAAAAACCGTATCGTCACCTATGGACGGCGTGGTTGCCCGCTGTTCCATGAAAAATCTTCTGAAATTTTCCCGATAATCCCCTTTTGCAAGATACGCATACCAAACAGTTAATATCGCCTGACGGCACCTACTATCCTGGGGATAATCATGCGACAGTGCAGCGGGTGCAAACGGGGAATTAAACTCAACAAGCGCTTTCACGACGTCTTTTTTGTCAGAATTTTTCTGGCTTGTCACCGTCCCCTCGCCGCAGACAAGATCTGCTCCGTAGATGCCGAAAAAACCTGCCACTTGTTCTGTAAACCATTTTTCCATCACCCGGGTTCCGGTTTCCGACTGTCCCGCAATATTAAGAAGGTGGGAGGTTTCGTGGCTAAATACGTCATTGGTAAAACAGTCCGAAGGATAGTGCGTCAGATAGGAAAATCGTTTATTGTCGGTCTTTCGGAGAATAGGTCGGGCGTTGGAAAGCTGTGGGCCGACAGCGCGAAGCGGAATAATGCTCGTATAGTAACTCCTGGCACATCCGCTTACTTGTTCGCTCACCCCCTCTTGGTCACAAACCTTATCCGATTCATCCAGATTACTGATCCGGTAGTAAAGATACGGATATGGCTTGGTCGCTTTAATATATGACACGTCCGACAATCCATATGCATTCAAAAATTTCGGAATGGCAATAAGATCCATGAATTTAACAGTCTCATACAGATTTTTAATGTAATTCTCTGTTCCACCGGACTTGATCGGTGCATCAAAGACTGACCGCTCTCCGTAAAAAACAATCCTGTCATAGGATCCGTTTGCCAGTGCTTGGGTAATATCTTCAGAGCTCGTTCGGAACATGTTCAGGCACAAGGGGTTAGTTCTTGGAAATTCCGGCATAGAATATAAAACACTGCAGTCTACCGTGCGATTGAGAGCTGTATCTGAAGG
>DPYI01000019.1 GCA_003545435.1 Patescibacteria group bacterium
CAAACCTGAGTTATGTGGGTATACATCAAAAATATTCTACTAATACTAACTTATCATCTTGGAGGAAAAATGCAAGAGAAAAAATGTGGGTCTTGTTTACTGCGTTTAGCGTAGATACATTACTTAAAGAAAAAACCACCTTTGGAGTAAAGATCTTTTTTTTCATTAGTAAGGGGTACCGTTAACCAAGAACAGGTATGTGTTGCAGGGTCAAAGTCAAGGTATTTTCGTGTATTGGGTTTAAGAAGCCAAATTTTGGAGTTCAGCCAATTATCCTCACTTACTATTTTAAGTGATTCACGCTTGCAGGCATCTAATTGGGAATTAGTAAATCCCCATATTTTTGCTCCCTCGAATTTTTCTGTAGATAGCTGTCCTCCTCCACAACGTAACTTTTCTACAATATCAGGGGTTCGTTCATCATCGCCTGCGAGGACTATAAGTGACGGAAACATAGCTAATTCTTTTATAGGATCCAATTTTGCATTTATTGCTTCTTGTACTTTATTATAAAAACCTAAGAAAAAATAGTTATCGTTGCACCACTTTTCTTCCGGTATTGGAGGTTGTTCGGGAGTGATTGCAGTGGGAATGACAGGTTTTTCTGTTTTTTTTGGTGGTTGTCTTTCTTTGTCGTAATCTATTTCGGCAGCATTCTGGGTAAGTGCCAAATTTTCTGAACGTTGTTGTTTAACTATGTTTGGGTTTTGTGAGGGTCGAATATCTATCGGAAAAACAGCTGGAGAAGGATTAAAAATAACCGGAAGGTTTAGCATGGCATCCGGAGTTGGAGAGGGAGAGATATGGGGTAAATCAGGAGTAGCTGCTACTGGAGCAGCTCCAGAAAAACCTGGTAAACACCCCGTAGTAGCCATTGCTGCAAGAGCAACGACTGTTAAGACACCACCAACACGAAGTGCAACACGTCCAATCCGTTGCCACCTTGTTAGTTCCTCCTCTATATCAGGTTGTTGAGCTTGAGCTTGTTCTGCTATTTTTTGCTGCAATTGATCATGGACAGAAGGATATTCTTGATGATATCCAACTAATCCGTCATCATATACATCTACTGCATGATACCCATCTGGTACTGTTTCCCCGGGAAAAAGAGAAGGATCCGGCGCTATTGGAGCTACTACTGGTGAAGGATAGTCACCTTCAGCATTTGCTGGCATATAACCTATAGTATACCTTTATGAGAACATATTGTCAAGATGGTGTCAAGAGGGAAAATGCTATGGGATGGTTCTGCCTCATAAATCCTTCTTTATCATGCTCACCTATCTAGCGAGTCGCGCAATGCTTTATACGCCTCAAGTCCTGACAATGGCCTTTTCGGCATTTCCTTACTAGAAAAAACGTGGTCCTGTAGTCTGCCTTCGCGCAACATATTTCTAATCTTTCTTTGTATCAGTTCAGAAAAAGCGGCTTTAAGTTCGTATCCTGAAAACCCAAAGACTTTTAAAAGAATCGGTCCTATTCCCATTTGTACTTGCCTTACTTCGCCGTTAACTTCAACGTCTACATCCACTCTCGTAATCAGGTTATCGCGTATATACGGATCGCTTATGTTTCTTATTTTCGAGTCTTGCAATACAACTGCCGGATGGAACGTACTCACCTTTGTAATATTATAAAACTCACCGGACGGCACTTTTTCAAGCACTAATTCCCGTCTAGTAAAGTAGCTTATTCCCCTATTGTCTTTATATTCAAAAATTATGTTTAATTCTGGCACAAATTCTTTAAACGGCCTCTCGTCCGAGATTTTATATTCAAGCTTTTTCGTGTCTCCTGGACGCATGACGAAGATATCTGGCGATCTCCACTCATACGCAAATCCGCGAATGCCCCACCTCACGTCAATAGCGACCTTCTCACCTATATTGATCGCATAGAAATGGACATAATGTCCTCCGGGTCCTCCAGTCCCTCCTACACCGGGGTCGATATCTAAAACAGGGATATTCCCAAATACAGGTAGGTATCTATACCTATAATCGCGCAAGTAAAATACTGTTTCGTCTATCAACTTTTCCCTTACCCACTCTTTCTGTTTTTCGTCTAGAAGTTCGCCTAGTCCTTGTAGAATTTGTCTTTTGTCAATCTCGCTCACTTTCTTTGCGGCTGATTCAAGCGCTTTGCTTAAAGACAGTCCAGTGTTTTCGGTTAATACCGTTTCGTTAATAGACCACTTGTTTTTGAGAAAAAACCACACATCAAATACATCGCGCATGGCAAACTTCCGACGTGTTAAAAGAGCAGATAACTTACCGGCGATCACATCTTCTGGCTTCATAACGAATGCAGTAACACCTAAGTAGCCTTTTGGTTCAAAGTCGCTCGCACCTTTACGTTTGGAAATTTCTACTTTGATCGTGTGTTTTTCCCTTTCATAACTAATAAGGAAAAACAAGGTATTTCTTTTTTCAACAGCCTGACGTAAGACTCCGTGTTGTTTAAGGAGGGATTTCATTTTCTCGAACACCAGTTCTTTTTTATCCGCGTCCAGCAAATTGAAGTCGAGATCAACCGACAACCGAGGCAGATCATAAAATAGCATCGCTGCCGTTCCCCCCTTGAATCCCAAAATCGTTCGCAGGGCAGGATCGCCGTAAATACTTTTCAGAATATCAATCAAAATAACTCGATGTTTCGTCTGGTCAAGCATGGTCTTCCTTATAAATCTTGTAATACTCCCCTACCCGCTTCGTAAATTCTTGGGTTTTGTAGAGGTTTTTAAACTCCATAATTTTATCCCAGTTAAGGGAGCTTAAGTTGTCAAAATGATACTCTTTGTACAGATATACAACATCTAAAAACGCCCGTTCTGGTGAGGCAATAACCACATTTCCCTGCTCTTCAATTCCCTGTTTGTTTAAAAGTATCTCTGTTCGTATTCTTCGATACTCAATCGTGTATGTGTCTATCCTTACGGTTCTTGAAACATATGTCATTGCAAAAATGCTTTCGTAATACTGAAACGTTACGCCGGCCTTCTGCAGCACCGTTTCTAAGCTGATATATGAAGGCGTATAGATTTTATTGGCCAATTCAAATGCGTCAAACTGATCTTTCGCATAGATTCCCCTGCGTAACTTCCTGACGGCACCGGATGCAGCAAAATAAGACATCCGTTTTTTAAGGTTGCCGTAGGGAATCTGCGGAAACAATAGAGCTATCTCCTGCAAGGTAAAAACAGTCTGTGGTTTCTTATAAAGAGAAAGAACAACGTTATTTTTCATACTTTAACTACAGGTACCTATATATCTCACTTCCAGTTTATATTATAACAATTTAAGTCACTATGCAAGCAGTTGTATAAGTCAAGGACATTTGCGACATTCCTCCATTGTAAACTGATCTCTATTGACACCCTTCAAACAATACATAAACTTTGCTATAGTGCTTAATCATATGAAACACTCGTTCCTGTCTCTCACTATTGCCATCCCTGCGTATAACGAAGAAGGCTCCATCGGTCGGGTTATTGAAAGAGCTATGAACGCAGGCCGATCCCTTGCATCCGACTACGAAATTCTCGTTGTAGATGACGGATCAACCGATGGAACTGAAAAAATCGCACGTCAGTTTGCCAAAAAAAATGCCCGAATCACCATCATCCGCCACAGACACAATCTNNCGTAAAGCCAAGGATGCCGATGTTGTCGTAGGGTACCGTATCAGCAATCCCGAACCGCTCACGAGACGAATCACCTCATACGTGTTTCATACGCTGTTCAGAGTTCTCTTCGGCGTTCCCCTAAAGGAGATTTCCACAAGTATCCTCTGGCACAAAAGCGTATTGGATAGAATCACCATCACTGCCGAAGGACGAAGCGCCCTTATAGAACCTGAAGTGGTGTACAAAGCGTGGGAATCGGGCTTCCGGTTTAGCCAAGTGCCTATCCCTTACTACCCAAGGGTAACCGGCAAACCCAAAGGAACCAATATCCTCATGATCCTCATGACACTGAAGGAACTCCTGCGTCTTTGGTGGACCCTGCGGATCCAAAAAAATCAGCCAAGAAACAGCTCGCGGATGAAATAATAACAAAACCATAACGCGGTGGGTACGGCGTATGACGTGCTTTGTCCGCCGATCCGGTCGCCTTCTCTGGTTGGAATCTCGACAATGGAAAAACGGCGCTTGAGAGCCCTGATACTCATCTGGAATTCAACCGCAAATCCTTCCGCATCAAGCCGGAGTGAGTGAAATCCGGATTTTGTCATTGCGCGGTACCCGTTGATGGAATCCGTCAGATGACCTCTCCATACAAAATTGACCAGCGCGGTAAATCCCTGATTTGCCCATTTCCGGAATTTCAGGATCCTGTCATCCTCCTCATTCCGGCTGCCCTTCATAAACCGCGACGCTATCGCAAGGTCAGCCCCGTTTTTTACGGTGTAAACCAGTTTCGGGATATCAGCAGGATCTTCATTGCCGTCAGGAGAAAAAAAGACCAAATAGCGGCCTTTTGCGTGTTGTGCTCCGATCCGGAACGCTTCAGACCTCCCTTTTTTCTTTTGATGGATAACGGGTATGTCGTGCTTTTCAAAATACTCTACCGTCCCGTCGCTGGACTCGTAATCAACGCTAAAACACTCCGAATTGGGGATGGAAGGAAGGTTTTTTATGACTGATTTCACGCCGTTAATCTCGTTTCTGGTAAGAATGATAACACTCGTTTCTATCATGTGTTTTTCTTTCTTCTGCACTCTAGCATATTTGTATGAAAAAATGTATACCATGAATACGCCGAGTATGTCCAAAACACCAGACACAAAAACACTTTTCCACATTCTCATTATTATCTGTGTTGCCCTTGGAGCACGATTCCTGTATGGGCAGATTCAAAGAACGCCAGGAGTCCTCATGTATCCGGATTCATACGGGTATTACGGTCTGGGCACTCAGATGGTTGCCTCACCGAGGCTTTCAACAGTCATTACCCCGTACCGAACACCGCTCTACCCCCTGTTTGTCGGAGGAACTGCGTTCCTTTTGGGAAAAGCAGGAGCCGATGTGAGGTCGCCTGATTTCCAACGCGTCGGATCAACAATCATACTCCTTCAGGAACTCATCGCTATTGTGACCCTCATTCTTCTTTATAAAGGGCTCTCATACCTTGATCTAAACAAACGGCGCGCTCTTTTCATCACGTTGTTTTTTAGCGTTGACCCCATGCTCCTGGCGTTTGAACGGACTATGCTGACGGAAACCATGACCGTATTCTTTTCTGCTTTGGTAACATACGCGAGCGTTAGGATTCTGATGAAGCCAACGCATATGAATTTCCTCCTTTTCCTTGCAGCAAGCACTCTTGGATTTCTTACCCGGCCTGCGTTCCTTGCAATTCCGGTGGCGGCGGCCCCATTTCTCTTGTGGTTCTTTTTCAGAAAGAAAAACCGGTTGGCAATGGGATTCGTGATGCTGACTACTTTGTGCTACCTCCTGGTCCCCGTGTTGTACAGCTGGATCAACGAGCGGTATTACGGGTATAAAGGGATTCAGGAGGTCAGCGACATTGATATGCTGGGAAGAATTCTGGAGTTTCGCATCTCTCCTGATGCCGGGAAAGACATACGTTTTCTCTATACGGAGGTTCAAAAACAGCAGCGTTTCGGCGGACCGACCATGCCGTTTGAATTCATCAATTCTTTTGACCCAACGCTCTATGGCAATATGGAAAAAATGAACGGACTCCAGACGTTTGTCAGACGGGTAGTAAAAACAAACTTCGCACTCTATTGTCTGCATGCGTTTTCCTATAGCCCTCGAATGCTTTTTGATGTGAGTACCGCAACATTCATCCCCGATCAGGCACCTTCCAAAGAAAAAACGCTCTTCCAAATTCTATGGCATGTCTACCGGATCAGCCAGTATCCGTCTGTCTTGGTATTTTTCGTATTTCCTTTTCTTCTCTCACTTTTCTTTAAACACACGACCATACAAAGAACGGTGGCTGTTCTGTGCATCTCTATCGTAGTCACACAGGTGCTTCTGACTGTCTTTGTCGTCTATTATGAAGATTACGGCCGGCTTGCACTTATCTTTCGTCCCCAGCTGTACATCCTCTTTCTGTATGGCGCCCAGAATGTGTGTAAAAAAGGACTTGCTTTGCTTAAAAAAAATGTCAACGCGAGAGGTTATCTCGAAACTAAAACCAAACGGGTCATTCTGGCAAGTTCCGAGCTTGTCGAGGGACGCGTCCAGAATCAGATCCTGGATAAAACCATAGAGACGGACCAAAGTCTATTGTTTTGGAGCAGTGTATCACTCTGTATTCCTGACCCACAGATCCGTGTCATCAGGGTGTCTGGTAAAATGAGCCCAAATATAAGAAACGGTTTCCGGATCCAAAAACCGCATGTGATACTCCGTCAGGATGAGAAAGCGGATGGATGTATGGGATAGTGCCTCCAAAGAGCCGGGGTATCGGTTGCGTATGAGAGGAGGAACCTCTGGTATAAAATACCCGTAAGGAATCGGCTGGGACAATGGCCTGAAAAGAAGAACGGGGTACACCGCCGCATCAGAAGGAACGATGGCCCAGCGCTTTCTCATAATTGCTTCATCATAGGCAGCTGGATATGCTTTCGGCCGGGATATGTTTGCTGCAACGGAATAGTAGGAAACAAGCACAAAAAGAAAAAAAAGGAAAAGATGCAGAATCATTGCTGCTGCTTTGTATTTTTTGACACTGTGTGTTACCGCATCAATAAATACCGCTGCAAACAGAGCACAAATCCAATTGACCGTGAGGTAGTATTGGACAAAGAAGGATCTGAGCGTAAACAGGAAAAGATACTGCGCTCCGGCCATACCGATGCACACAAGTATGAAAAAGAGTTTTATTTTGGAGTGTCTCCATCTCATACTGCTGTACAACGCCCCGGTAAGAGCTCCTACCGGAAGGAGAATCGCGATGTACCAGGTCACCGGCTTTCCGCCAAGCCCATACATAACCGTATTGTAGGGCCAGTAAAAAAATCCAAACGGCGGCGGATTCCACAGACTGCTCTGCATGGCTCCCGAGTCAGCCAATACCTGCTGGAGCATCGGGAAAAAAGATCCCTGGATAAAGAAAAACAGGCAAAAAACTGCCGCTGATACCACCGTGCCAACTGCACAGAATCCATAGTGCCGTATATTTTTCTTTATCAGGCAATAGACAAAAAGCATCGAAAGAAGCACTCCAACGCTTGGAGCGATTTTCAATGATATAAGAGCTGATAATCCGATGAAAAATCCCGAAAAAAACCATGTCCATGGTGATTGTTTTATAAGAGCCGCAATCACAAAAAGCAGTGCGGCAGTAAAAACAAGAGTCATGAGATTGTCAGGCCGGATCTGCATCCCGCTGAATGTGGCAAACGGGTCCAGAAGCATGATGACCACAAACATCCATGCAGCAGTTTTTGAAAAGACTTTCGACACAAGGAGCCACCCTAGGCCAAGACGGATACTATAAAGAACAATCATAAATATCCGCAGAGTCCGGAAGGATTCCAGGGTAAAGCCGGTAACGGAAAAAAGAGGCAGGAGAAGGTAGTGAAAAATCGGTGCATGAATGGAAAAAAAATCCTTAAAAATTGTATACCCGGAAGACAAAAGATAGACCATGTGGACGTGCATCACCTCATCGCCCCAGTAGGTATACTGGTATCCGGAGTAGAAAACAGAAAGGGTGAGAATAACACCTATGACAGCGCTCACTACCATCCTTCTATCATAGCAAAATTTTCAAAAACCATCATGTTCCCGTAAATTGGGTAACTGTTCAGACTCCTGATACGATTTCGTCATTCCGAACCCAAGTGAGCAATCCCGTTGGGGATCTTGACAAAAATTAAGAAAAATTGTTAAATATTCTTATGACGACGATCACCATTTCCCTACCAGATCAAGTAGCAGACAAAATTGACGCAGCGGTACGCATTGGATTTGCCACGCGTTCGGAATTTTTCGTGACGTCCTAAGAAAATACTTTTCGCGCGAACTCACCTTTGAACCGTTCACAAAACAACCGCTTGAAGAGATTCAAAAAGATCTTGAAAAAACCGGAAAGTACAATAAGGCATTTATCAAATCTCTCATCAACGGATTAAAAAAAAACCTCTATCTATGCGTCTTAATCCTTTGAGAGCTGACCGGATCCTGTCTCTGAAACGCCGCGGACTTTTAAATAAATTCGAAAAACAAGCAAGGCTTTTTGAACGCAATCCCCAGCACCCCTCACTCCATACGGAACGCCTGCAGCCATTGTCACTGCGACTGTATTTATTTCGGATTGATCTGAAATATCGGGTTATATTTCTTTTGAAAACTCCCGGTGAAACAGAAATTGTGGATATAAACGATCACTATCAATAACAATCCCAAGGTCATCTATTTCTTATTTTCGCACGGACAAAGCACTGTCCGGTAAATGGGAACAAAAAAGCCTATCAGGCAAATCTATTCATCAAAACATGAAAAATGAGTTTCATGTATTCGGGGCCAAGGGAAAAAAGCCGGACTTTTGAGTGCCCTTTTTTTCTCCCCCGCCATGTTGTTGGTATATCAGTCATACGGGCATTGCGGGAAACTGCGCAAATCGTCAGCTGAAGCGAAAACTCGACACCTGATTCCGGTTTGACCGGCAGTATGCGTTGGAGAAATGCAGTGCGGTACAGCTTGAATGCGTTGGTAGCGTCCCTTGTGGAAACTCCGGCAACGCGAAAAAGAAACGCATTAACAAGGGTTGATAATATTCCCTGCAGGACGGGTCCGCCGATTTTTCTTCCGCCCCTCATATATCGGCACCCGACAACCATATCGAGGTGATTTTCCGTGGCTTCCGAAACCATGCGGTCAATGGCATGTAAATCATCGCACAGATCCGCCATGACAAAAACACTGTAGGGAGTCGTTGCTTTTTGTATGGCGCGCGCTAATGCCGGACCGAATCCGTCCCTGTCATATTTCTTTTTTATGGAAATAGAAACTGGAGTAGGTTGCTTCATCGCTTCAACTATCTCAATCGTCCTGTCCGACGGATCAATGGTGTCGTCAGCAATCATGATGATGTGGGGTGTATGGACGGTTTTTTCCACAAGCTCAATGGTCCCCCCGATCGTTTCCTCTTCCGACCGCACCGGGATAATGATCGTGAGAAGCTTACGCGTCATACAGTTCCCACATTGCTTTCAATCCTTCAAGAAGCGTTGTTTTGGGTTTCCAGCCGGTTGTTTTGGTTACGTATGAAATATCGCTTTGGTAAATCCGCTGGTCGCTCCCCCGCCATGGTTTTTTTGAAAAGGTCAACTTTTTTCCGGAAAAATTATCATCAATAAGGTTGATAAGTTCCAAAAGACTGGTATGAAATCCGTCTTTTATTCCGCCTCCCACGTTAAACGTTTTTCCGTTCACTTTCTCCATGTGCTCCACTTCATACATATACAAATCCGCCAAATCAGATGCATACAGAACGTCCCGCACCTGTTTTCCTGTTCCAAAAATGGTTAATTTCCCCCCGAATTTTTTTATCCGTAGAAAATGATCCACCCATCCTTGGTCCGCTACCCCTTTTTGATACAAGCCGTAAATGCAGCTCATTCTATTAATGACAATAGGTACGCCATAATGCTTCCAATATTCCCGGCTGTATTTTTCACACGCTAATTTTCCTGCTCCGTAGGGAGAATTCGTATACCCGTTGTGTCCTGAAACATCCGTATCCTCACAAAAACCCTTCCGCAGTTGTTTGTCTTTATACAGGTACCGCGTTTTCGTTTCGACAATGGGATATTCATTAATCGCATCGCTGTATGCTTTGTTTGACGAAGCAAATATCACCGGAATGTTCTTATGAATTTTTGCGAATTCCAATATATGCAAATGTCCCAGCACGTTGCAGTTAAAATCATAGATGGGTTCCTTGATAGAGAGGGGAATTGCCGGATTTGCCGCCAGGTTTATCATGCAGTCAATGCCTTTGGGGATACGGTTGAAATCTTCCACGCTCCGTACATCACCATGAAGAAACGTAAAATGTTTATGGGGAGCCAATACCGCAAGATTTTCTACAACCCCCGTCCGGGAAAGGTTATCACATGCGATAACCTGATATCCGCGCGAAAGAGCCGTTAAGCAAACATTGGTTCCGATAAACCCGACCCCGCCGAAAACCAGAAGTTTCATAATTT
>DPYI01000011.1 GCA_003545435.1 Patescibacteria group bacterium
GACCCTAAATAACGTGCTTTACGCGTGGAGTATCAGAAACCACACAACAAGGATTTAGCTTCGCAAGGCCTGGCCTTGCGAAGCTAGTTTTCTGTTTTACAGAAACACCACGACAGTCACATTTCAGAAAACGAGGAGATTGTGGAGGTTACCCTAGTACCAGTCCGGCTTAGCCGGACGGTACGGGGTTTCGCTTCGGACAATTGAAGAGAAGCCGCGGGCTTNNCGCTGAGCTACTATTTTTTTCCAGGGAATGTTTGGAAATTCTTTTCGAAGTTCGTCGGGAATATGTCCTGCCGCTTCCCCGATAATCTGAAATCGTCGTATTACTGAGTCCTGTAACTGTATATCCTGCGAAAAACGTTCCTCACTCACGCCTTTACAATATATATCAATCAAATCAATTGCCTCAATAATATCTGTAATGTAAACCAAATAATTCTTTTTTGGATTAAAGGAAGGGATACTCATAGTGGAGAATTGACTCTCTCAGTAATGGTTTTATAGATTTGTAATCAACGACGTCGACGGGCCGATGCAGCGTTTCTTCAAGATCTACTGTTAACCCTGCACGATCAAATAAACTAAAATCAGGAGGTGGGTCGATAAGCATATCGACGTCACTTGCCGGTGTACTATCTCCGCGCACAACCGAACCAAATAATGCAGCTTTTCTAATGTTATACCGCTTCAGTATCGGTATCGCTTCCCTGATAATGGAACGCAAATCGCCCATGGTCGATTGGGGAAAAGCATAAGACACACATGGGGCATCGCCCTGTTTGACGAGCAGTCCTTTTGTAATCAACCCCCGAAGCTGTTTATGGAGAGCAACATGACTAATACCTAAAAACCGTACGAGATCGTGAGGTCTTGCTTTGCCTTTCTTTTTGATGAAATCAAGAATTTTCAATGCTGTTTGTGTCTTCATAGTTTATAGTTTATACTAAACCATAAACTATGTCAAGGGACTACAAAAACACTGCCACCGTCATGTTCCAGAAGAAGTGGATGAGTATGGGAGCTACCAGCGATTTCGTTTTGTGGAAAATCAGGGAATTCGTCAACCCCAAAACAAATGATGTTATGAAAAAAAGAATCAGCGTTGTCCCCTGAAACCTCAACGAGGTCAAAAGAATCGGTACATGAAACGCTACAAAAAGAAGCGTTGACATGATTACTGATTGAATAAGATCCTTCGATGCTTCAAATAGTCTCGAAAAGAAAAACCCACGGGAAAGAAGCTCTTCGGAAATAGACGTTGCCAGAGAAAGAATCGCCATCATGGGAACGCCGTATAAAAGGACCGCCGGAGCGGGTGTGAGGGTTAATGATCCATATTTAAACACATTTGCTAAAATCGCTTCTCCTGCAAAAAGAAGTCCAAATCCGCACCCGATGAGGATGCTTGAAATGATTTTTTTAGAAGTTATTCCGATTGTTCCTAAGCTCCGTTTCTCTATCCGCAAAACAAACCAGAAAACCGGAAGGATAAACACAACCGGCTTGACGATAAATTCATCAACAGGCTCCGGAAAACGAAAAAAGTAGCGGTACAGACTCCATGCAAGAAGCTGCCATGCCCAGAACTGGAACACCCACTCCGTTGAGTTTCTCAAGGGGATATTCTTTTCCGGGTGTATCGCTTTTCGCTTCATAGTTCTATAGTAACATACACAATCTATAAACGAATAATCATCAATAAATTACGAATAAAATACTACGAATATACGAACGTCATCTCGAAGCAATTTCGATTGCTGAGAGATCCCGTTGGGGATTTCTCTCCGCCTCCGCCAGTTGGCGGATGGCGGACTCGAAATGACAAAAGGATTCGTTTATTCGTACAAATTCGATACCTGCCTCACCGGCTCGCCTCGATTCGACTTCGGCGAAGCGGGCAGGCGGGTTCGTTGATAGCGAGGGCGGGTCACCTTATAAAAATCAACGTCTCTATCACCAACAGGAATGCAGTTCCCAGTGCCATCCATTGCTGTACTTTAACGGAAGGCGGTGCTTTAACCAGCGTATACCATGCATTCAGATTCCGATATTCCTGCCATTCTTCAGCTTGCAGGAAAAGCAGGGTAAAGTAAAGGGACAATACAAGTCCTGTGGCAAACATACTGCCAGATGAAGTTACTATAAAAAACGAAACAATGCCAAAGAGGATAAGAAAAAGAATCGATTGAAACGGCGATGGTTTGACGTCAAATATAACATCTGCTACATCCATAAAATAGATGCCAACCAACCCTCCTAACAGATAGAACAGAGTAGAAATGTTCGGTGATAATCTCCATTTGAGTATTCCGAGTATGAGAATATAGGAAAAAATAACAAGGACCACCCATGTTGGTTTAGAACGGACAATCTCTTTCAGTTTATCCATGTTAGAGAATTTGAAATTNNAAATTATTATCAGTATATCACCTCAAACGTAAACAGATTTTTTTCAACCGGTTGTTCTGTAACTATCACTTTCTCCACCCACGCTACCTCCGGCCCCTTTTTTGCTCTTTCTAAAATCTGCTCAACGTGTTTCTTCTCTCCCTGAACGACAGCCTCGACGCTCCCGTCTTCCCGGTTTTTCACCCATCCGGCAATATCCAATCTTTGAGCTTCCCGCTTTATCCATGAGCGGTACCCTATTCCCTGTACATCACCTGTAATTATTAAATGGTATTGCTTCATACTGTAATCATGTGCTCATCTTGTTCTTAATCTTGCGCTCATCGTCGTTGCTTCGCAACGACTTCATCTTCCACATAAAAAGCCGCGCCCTGCTCCTTGCATTTGCGTCTTTCACAAAAGTGAGTGCTTTTTCAAGAATTGCCCGGGGAACGGTTTTTGCTAAACGTATATAGAGGGATTTATGCTTGTAATCATTGAGGGTTTCTGCCAGATATATCCCGTACTTCTGGAACTCCCGGGAAATATATTTATCCTCTAAAGGATTAAACAAAGTCAGTATGTCGCCGATTTTCTGCATTTTTTTATCCTATGTGTCAAATATGTCTTAAGGTGGGTTGGTCTTATTTCGTCTAGTTAAACCTCGTCATTGCACGATCAATGCCGTCTTTAAGCGCAACCCGTACTGCTTCAGTGCCGTTCTTGATAAGATGTTTGAGCGCTCCTGCCTCTCCCTGGGTAAATCGCGAAAGGACAAAATCTACAATAGACCCATGATACATGCGCTTCTCCAGAAACGCACGTTTCTCCTTCCGGTATGGTTCTTCTCCCTCATCATGATCTTTAGATATGTGGCCGAATAGTTTTCCTCTGCCTATTCCCATGCGGAATCGCACGAATGTATCGCTTTTTAATTCTTTCATGATCGACTCTATTCCGTTGTGGCCCGCGCTTCCTCCTCCCGTACGGATGCGGATTTTCCCGAGAGGCAGATCAATATCATCGTGTATGACCCACACATCATCCGGTTTAAGTTTATAAAATTGGACAATTGAGGATACCGCAAGACCGGAATTGTTCATAAAAATAATGGGTTTTACCAGTAAGACGTCTCCCGCGCGCGCAATGACGGATTTAAATTTGTCCTTCTCCTCCCAGACGACTGTATCCCTCCCTATTTCTTTTGCCAATTTCTCCACTACCATAAACCCGATATTATGCCGTGTATCTTTATATTCCCCTCCCGGATTGCCAAGACCAATGATTAGATGCATAAATACACCTTCTTTACCTCATTATACGAAAAGTGTCATTCCAAGGAAAGCCTGCCTTGCCGGCGAGGCAGGCAGGAATCTTAACTTAAGATGCCGAGATCTTGGTCCGGCATGACAGACTAAAAAAACACCACTTCCCCTTTCCGGTTCGTGGTGTTTTTTGCTATACATCGGCCGACGTATAGTTATTTCATTTTTGCAAGCTGCTGCTCGGCCAAATCTCCAACATACGGAACTTTGTACATTTCTCCCTGAAATGCTTTCCACATGAGAACGATCCACAATACAAATGATCCCAAGGAGATGAGGAGTCCGGCTATCCAGCCTAATATCGGAACGAATCCGAGTGCGATATTGGCGATAAATATGCCGCCAAATAAGATGGTAGACTGCATTGCATGAAACCGCACAAATTTGCTCTCCTTCTCAACGAGAAGAAATATGATTCCGGTTATGAAACCCAAAAGATACGAGGCCGCGCCCATCAGGTTTTCATTTCCTGCTGTTTTTGTTGCCATAATTTCTCACCACCTCTCTTAGAAACACTTAGTGATCCGCCAGCCGGCGGAGAGATTAGTGTTTCTTAGACCCGCCGCTCACGCGCTCTTCAAGCCGTCTACGATCCGCCAGCCGGCGGAGTAGTGAAAAGGTGCAAAGGAAGCGTAGGCGGGCTAATCTATATATCCAGCCTATCATGCTCTCAATTTTCCCGTCAATGAGGAAAAGTAATAATATTATTTCAAAATGATTTTATGCTGCTTTATATGTTTTTCAGCCGGTTTTCCTTTAAGATACACCTCTTTACATTCTTGAGCTAGAATCCTTTGTGTCACATCAATGTGGAATTTCTCCTGCCGGTAAAACGGTGGAAGATGGTCTAGTAATCCCGTTGCCCCGCTATGATCAAGGTCGATACCTGTCACTAAACGCTTAATCTTATAAACTAGCATGGCTCCAACACACATCGGGCAGGGATCATATGTTGTATAGAGGGTTGCCTGATGCCGGTGGGCTTCCAGATCATCTTTAGCCATTTCAAGAGCTAGTATTTCTGCATGTATTAATCGATTCTTCCGGCTATATCCTTCATTGTGTCCTTTACCGATTATCTTCCCATCAGGAACGATAACGCATCCCATTGCCCAATTGCCTTCTTTGGCTCCAATTTCAGCTTCTTTGATCGCCTCCCACATCCACTTCGGGTCGTCTGTTATTTGAAGATTTGGGAAGGACACTCGTTCTGCTTTGCTCCAATCAAAATATTCTGTTGTATCGTGTGTATCCCACAAATCTCGTTCTTCATCCTCATTCTTAAAAACAGGTATTTTCTTTAATTTTTTCATATACTCTTACTATGGTTCAAGCCGTCTCATCCAGGGAATATGACCAAAATGGTGATCGTAGGATAAACATCGTGCAACTCGATTTCGTTTACAATCAACAGCGTTTATACAATCTGTAAAATCGATTGTTCCTAATTCATATAAAGACACCGCCTCCAACATATCGTTGCGGTGATTGATCAATATTCTCTTATTTGAAAGAATTTGACGAAGACACATGACAATTGTCTCTTTTGAAAGTTCATATCCTGCCCGTAATACCCATTCAATTTCAGCGATAACCAGTGGAGTTGTCCAGAGTCCATTCTGTGTCTCTAATACTTTTAAACAGCGATTAGATTTCTGGCTAGCTCGAGCAAATACCTCAAGAAAAATATTCGTATCAACAAATACTTTTTTCATATCATCATACGCCTTCGAGCATCTCTCTCTTCTGCTCGCTTCATAGCCTGATCGACTGTCAGATTTTTCTGATGGGCTTTGTGTTGAACAATCCCCTGCAAGTCACGGAGTGTGTGGGATATGGGCTGAATCCGTAATCCGGTTTGTTCGAGGGTAATCGTCAATCGCGATCCGCGGATAAGCTTTAGCGTTTTAGCTAAAGCAGCCGGAAGGGTTAATTGGTTTTTGGAGGTAAGCGTCACAAGATAGGTCATATAGTACAACTATATAATCTTTCCTTACATTTGTCAAGTTCCGTGAAAATATATTCTACCTTACTTATTAAAACAACCCTAACTGTTCTTTCGACGTATCCACAAGCGCTCTCTCCTTATCCGATTTCCAGATTTTGACCACGCCGAACACGCCGTCATACCCGGGATCAATGACAATATCTCCAATTCGGACCTTCCGAACTCCGTCGCTAATTTCCGCCGTTGAATATTTTGTAATTTCCGGCAAATCAGCATGAAGAAGCACGTTGAATTCTCCTCCAAACTGCGAAACAAGCTTCTCATAGTATAGTTGTGTTTTGCTGCTGGCTACCGGGCTCCCGATTGCTTCGCTGATAATCTCCTTCAAGGGAACCAGCATCACAAACGGCGGCCGGGACGGATACTCTTTGTTGTATAATAATTTTATTTCATTCTGAATTCTGAATTCTGAATTCTGAATTCGCGTCGCCAGTTCCTCAACGCGCTGCATCACCCCCTGCGTCAGAGGCTTCCCGCACACAGGACACGTCGTCCCTTTGGTTACTGTTTCCTGTGGAGTTAACCGGACACTGCAGTCCCGGTGTCCGGTATGGTGGTATTTCCCCTCTTCAGGGTAAAATTCGATGGTATAGGCTATAAATGCTGGAAGATGGAGCATAGAAGATGGGGGGAGAGGGTTGGTGGCAGAAAGTGGATTGGATTTTTCTATTTTCGATGTTCTATCTTCTACCCCTACCTTCAATGCTCTACTTTCAAGTGATGCTTGTTTCAGCGCTTCCACGATATCTTCATACGTAATCATGCGCTCATCTTGTTTCTTAATCTTGTGCTCATCATTTTCACGCTCATCAATTTCAAAAACAGTTGCCTCGCGGCCGAGCTTTGCTCCGCTATGGGCATCGGAAAAACTAATAATCGCACGGCTGTCCAACTCTTTGATCAGCCAATTCATGTCCGGAGAGCTGGATAACCCCGTCTCAACGGCATAAATTCGGTTGGCAAATTCTCCAAACGCCTCCTCAAGCGACTCAAATCCTCCCATTTTCCCATAAACGGAAAACCACGGTGTCCAGATATGCGCCGGTACGATGAGAGCGCGGGGTTCAACGGAAAAAACGGTCTCAGCTAGATTGATAAGAGATAGTCCGATGATCGGCCGGCCGTCAGATAAGAGGTTACATCCGCGCTTTGTCAATTCCTTACTAAAGTTCATGGCAGAAGCAATGGTCGGCATCCAGATAAGCGTATGTACCCTTCTTGTCTTCCCGCCCTGGGAGTAAATACAGGAGATTTCCGTAGACAATAAAAATTGAGGCTGCTGCGCATGCGGGGAGCGGACAAAATTTTGTCCGGCTTCACTTGCTCTTAAGGACGGCGTTGCTGGAGAGAAAGCGCTTGCAACTGAAGACGGATCTAAATTTTCGTTTGCGACCTCAGCATGCGCATTTGATTTCAACTGAAGCAATCCGCTCCCGTCCTCTTCCAGTTTCTCCCCTATCTCCCTCATCCACATCGGATGTGTCCAGTCTCCGGTTGCCACAAGCCCAATCCCTTTTTTCCGGGCCCACCCGGCAATCCCCTCAATAGTCATCTGAGGCGATACCGCGCGCGAAAATCTGGAGTGGAGATGAAGGTCTGCGATAATTTGCATAACTGACAAGTATTATACAATGTCAAGTCTTGTTGTATATCAACTCATAATTGTATTAAAAATAAGCGCTCTTGCTACTATGATTCGAATCATGGTAGCACACACAAACCCAATAGAAAATTCATACTATAATCTCCTTATATTCCGGAAGCACCCGAAATAGCCCTCGCATTGATCTGATGATATAATCACGCCATATGGGAGAAATAGCCCCAACAAGTCCAGTAATAGAACCTAAACCGCCATCGCCGGAAATCAAACCGGTTCCCTTAAATCCAGAACCGAAAATTTTTCGGCCCAATGTCGGTGTTACAATTACTCATCATTTACCTGATACTGACTATTCATGGCTTTCACTGGAAAAAGACGGTGGATTTGCAAAAACAACGGAAAAACTTGTCAAAGATGGCATCACAGACCAACGGTTTGACATTCGCTGGAATCGGGTGCAACCTGACAACAATCAACCTCCAGACGAACATTATCTGGAGCGGTCAAAAACTATTGTAGAAATTGGGCACGAAAAAGGACTGAAAAATATTATTGTTCTTTCTTCAGCGCCGGCTTGGGCACTGGAACTTGCCAGAACAAATCCGGCAGCATTTTCCGAAAGCTATGCAAAATATGTTGACACTGTCTTTTCTGCACTAGCAAAAAACGGCGGTATCCCTCCGGCTGAAATTCAAATCTTCAACGAACTGAATATGCGAAACTACACACCAGCTGAACTTCTTCCCAACCTTGACTCCTGCATTTCTATTCTCCGAACAAAATCTGAAAAATATTTCGGGGAAAAAATTCCGCTTGTTGCCACACTTCAGGTGTCATCCCCACTCTCTCTTACGTCAATTCCCTCTTTTATGGAAGGAGCTATTCCTTTTATTAAAAAGCATCAGGATCTTCTGGCTAAATTTGATCAGATTAATGTTGATTACTATCCCGGCGTTTGGCATCAGCCAATGAAATCAATAAAAAAACACTTAAAACATATTGACTATTATATTAAGGCTCTGCACTACCGTAACGATCCCGAGAAGGCTCAGACATTGCAAACACCGCTTGATGTCTTCCGGACATTCGGAAATATGGAGCTATTGGAACAAAGTCTGGATGCTCTCCAACCCCTTGCCCAAAAGGGTGTTAAGATCGGTATTGGAGAAGTTGGTGTCCCGTCAATCGCACCGTTTGAAACAGAGACAATGATGGCTGAACATCAAAAACTTCAAACCCTTGGTACTGCAATAGTACTTCGAAAACTTCAGCCGATTATTGAGAAATATCATCTTACCGGAGTCGGAGTGTATAGCCTTATGGATGAACCGGAACGGGAAGCGGGAGCATTTAATTGGGGATTATATGATAAAGACGGAAAAGAAAAGCATATCGTTGGAAAATTCGCAGAACTTCTTTCCCGAATTCGCCCCACACCACGTGAATCTCTGGAAGATATTGCTCAGGGCTAGAGATTTATTTATCTTCCTTCATTTCGTGCTCATCTTATCTCACGTGCTCATCTTGCGTTTTTTACTCTCGTGCTCATCGTGATGCGCTCTTACCGGCGCATCACTCAAACACTTCTTTCATGAGTTTCGAGAGTTTCGTGGAAAATTTCTTCAGAACCGAAGAGCTTATTTTTTTCTTTCTCTTCCCATAGAGATGTCCGCCCATCTCATAGCCATTGGTCAGCGCCTTGTTTGTCAAAATCCAGTAAAATGCTGCTTTTGCGCCCTGCTGGATAAATTTCAACTTTCCTTCTTTTCTCAGACGCCTCATGGACCAAATATAAAGAACTTCCCGACAAATAGAGAAAGGGTGGCCTGTTTTTTTGACTTTATTGGAAAAATCTACATCTTCTCCCCACTGTAAACCGTCCGTATACCCTCCAACGCGGTTAAAAATCTCTTTGGAAACTGCGGTAAAGGGGCCGGGAGAAAATGGCCGCTTTACCAAAATAGAACCTTCCAACACTATATTCCCGAATAATGCAAAAATTGTATCATTCAGAACATTGCTGTCCGGCCGGGTCCATGAGGTAAAAAATGCCGGTTTTTCCTCGCGGATAAACACTTCCATCCGGTCAACGGCATACGGCATCATCTCGTTGTCCGCATCCAAAAACACGAGCCATTCCCCTGTCGCTTTTTGAGCCCCGAAATTGCGCTGGTAAGGTAAATTCGCGTGGTCTGCAACTACAACAGAAAGTTTGGGGAGTTTTGTTTCAAAAGACTTTGCTTTTTCCACTGTTTTATCTTTGGACCTGCCGTCCACAACGATCACCTCAAAATTTTTACTCGTTTGCATTGAAAGGGATTTGAGAAGTGTTGGTAAAAAATGCTCTTCGTTGAGCGCCGGAATGATAATAGAGATAAACGGCTCCCCCATACTCTCGGTATTATATCAAACTTGTCGTATTCGTTGTATGAGTCTTATACGTCTTATATCTTCATCATCTCAAAAGCCACGAAGAGAAAGTAAAGAATAAAAAGCACAATCCCCTCGCGTCTGGTGATGTCCCGTTTGGAGGATGCAGCCCACCAGAAAAAAAGTGCGGTTCCGGCAAGAAGTATGAGTGTAGCACGCATCCGTAAGTGATCCGGCACGGAAAACGGTGCAAACACGCAGATAACACCTAAAATCGGCGTGTTGATGACGGCACTCCCTAAAACATCCCCAAACGCAATATCCCGTTTCTTTTTAATAATTGCTTCTACGGCAAGCGTCAATTCCGGCAGGTTGGTTCCAAATGTGATAAGGAAAAGCCCGATAACAAAAGGCGATATGGAATACTGCCGGGCTAATCCTTCTCCTATGGTGACGATAAACCGCGATGAAAATGCCAACCCGACCAGTCCTCCCATTCCCAGCATCAACGCATGGAAGGAGTGCTTGACATTTTTCGCGTGGTGTTCCACGCGGTCAATGAAATGCTGTTCCCGATTGATAAAACCTATGTGAATAATGTAGACCAGAATAAGGATAATGCCCTCAAACCGCGTCAGTCTCCCGTCCCACAATACGACTGCCGGCATGGCAACAACGAGCGTTGAAAGACCGATATCGCGGGTTGTCATGCCGTGATCAAGAATGATGCGCCGAAGAAACAACGCGCTTCCGCCCATGATAAATGAAAGAAGGAGAATGGATCCTCCCAATAAATTTCCGACGGACAACTGCGGTACGCCGTCCCGGACTGCCTGATAGGCCACAAACATTTCCGGTATGGTGGTAGCAAATCCCAAAATAAGAAATCCCAAAAGAAAACTCTGCACATGAAGACGCTTTGAAAAATACGCGGTAGATTTGACAACCCAATTCGCTGAAACCGCTAAAATTATCCCTAACCCCATGAGATAAATGATGTTTTGAAAAACCATAAAATTTTAAATTCGAATATCGAAATTCGAAACAATATCAAAATTCAAATGTTTTAATATTTAAATATTTTAATTTATTTCGGATTTCGTGCTTCGTGCTTCGAATTTATCAAGGCACTATGTCTATTTAATGCTCTTCTGATTTCTATACATTTCCTCAATTTCTTTAACGGTCGTTGCCTGCCCGGCGTATTTATCTTTTCGCACTCTCGCAAGTCTTGGAAATCTCAAGGCATATCCGGCGCCATGAATCGGAGAAACCGTAATGTCATCAGCCGCAATTTCCACAACAATTTCGGGGTCAATCCACACATCTGGTTCCAGCACTTTTTCCACATCCTCATATTCTTTCGGAATTTTCGATGAACTATGAACCATAAACGATGAACGTAATTTTTTCCACAATTCATCAGAAACTCCTGTCCCGATTTTTGTTAAGGACACAAAGCGCTCTCCTTTTTTCACGCCCACTAAAAACGCGCCGATTCCGAATCCCGCGCGCTTCCCTTCTCCTTTGTAATACCCCATGACCACTGCGTCAATCGTATCCGTCAGTTTTCCGGTCTTTCCTTCTTCTTCCTTAAATTTTACCCAGTGGAAACCCTTCCTGCCCGGTTCGTACGGGCTTTCCCACTTTTTGACTACCGCGCCCTCCAGTCCTCTTTTTAACTGTTCATCGTGATAATTCCGCAGCACATCAACATCCGTAGTAACAATGTTAGGGGAAATGATAAGGACGTCGCCTTTTCTAATCGTAGCCTCAAGAATACCCCTTCGTTTTGATAACGGCTCTCCCATGAGGTCTTTCCCGTCTTTGTAGAGAATATCAAATACAAAAAACCTCAGGGGTATGGCATTACTAACGTGCGCAACATCATGTTTTCTTTTCCGGGTCATCGTTTCCTGAAAAGGAATCAGCCTGTCTGTTTTTACGTCATAGCCGATTGCCTCGCTGTCCAAAATCACTTCTTTTCCTCGAATCTGTTTTCCGATTCGGGTTAATTCCGGATACATTGCTGTAGTATTCTCAAGGTTTCTCGAAAACGCCTGCACCCAACCTTTGTGCGTGTCATCCCGGAAGCCCGAAGGGCTATCCGGGATCCCCTTATGATCTCTCTTAAAATGAATAGCGGTACGGACTCCGTCATATTTCGGCTCGACATCCACTTCCCCCATTTTTTTAATCATTTCTACAGCGTTGGGGAGACGTGCGCAAAGCGAGGCAAGGATGGGCGCTCCGACTACTGCGGATACATGTCCAATTCCTTTTATTCCGTGCTCCTTTATGTGACGCGCAATATATGCCATGTCAGGCCGAACGTTGTACGCTTCCTCAAGTTTCCCGTGGAGCGATTTATCTCCCGAGAGCATCCACGAAAACGCGTCCAGTATGGTCATATCCGAAAAACCCAAACGGAGTTTATCCAGAGGAATTCTCACAATATACCGGAC
>DPYI01000027.1 GCA_003545435.1 Patescibacteria group bacterium
AGAATCGCGGGGTAGTGTAAAGCAGCACAGAAGGCTCAAAATGGGCCCGTCAATATGAAAGTATTGAATGAGAATTTGGCTATATCGGTGAAACCCAGACATTATGACTTCGTCATCGTCTGGGCAATACCGAGGGAAGATTCGTAATTTATTATGAAAACCCGTAGAGACTACACGCCAAACCCAGATATAATCCCGTTGTTGCGCAACGCGCATAATAACGGGACCATCCGGGATGATATAGTCCGACACTCTCAGTAATGAGAGACACAGATGCATAATCTTCTAGACCAGGTGCGATTCCTGGCCCCGCAACATTAGAAACAGTTTCCCGCCGCTTGAGGCGGGATTACTGTTTCTTATGCCCCGTACACACGCTCTTGCGACGCGAGGACGTAGACCTCGGGAGCAAGTAAGTGTTGTACTGGGGCTTACTTAGGTCTTTTAGCTCGTCAATACGGGCTATTTTTATTCCTCCTGATCGTACTAAAACAAATGATATAATTTCCTTATGAAATTTACTAAATTGGATATAACCTATCATCATCAACTGTTAGATCTAGAAGGAAAGATGTACTGGACTTCAGGTAAGTGGAAAACACTTTGGGACAAAGAGGCAAAACAAAAATTTGATACATTAATTACCGATTATTTAACGAATTATCCTCAAGGATGCTTTGGTTTGATTGAAAACCGTAAATTAATTGGAGCTATTTTTTTGCTTAAAGTATTAGAATTGAAACCTATCCCTTATGTCAACAAAGTTCATGATCACTTAAATACGAGAGGAAATATTGCCTACGTTTCATTTTTCGTTGTTAAAAAAGGAAATAGAGATGAAGAAATCGCTCGGGAGCTATATAGGTGTACTGAAAAAGTAGCTATATCACTTGGATGTAATAAGACTGCTGTCGTTATCAATGAATCACCTCTTGAAGAAGGGATATTGAAAACGAATGGCTATAATAGATCAAAAGAAGAATACCAATGGGAAATTTATCCTAGCATGATGGTTCCTTGTCATATCTATTCTAAAACCGTTACAACAAACTAGTTCCATAGAACAGTAGTAGATTCCAAATTCTTGTCCTTCGATCCGCCGTCTGCTGGCAGAATCCCTCCTTCTCCCTCGGCTACGCTCGGGATACGGACGGGCAAGCAGGATGGTGAGCAACGTCGAACCATAACCCCCGCAACTTAGGTAGTTTGGAGCGTAATGATGAGATAAATCTACTAACAACACGTCAGCATTTAAGCCTTCTCATTTTAGTTTACTTCATTTTGATATACTATTGTGAATATGAGAAACGCAATCATTCTCCACGGAGGACCAAGTAAAGAAGAGTACTATGATTCAAAAATGCCAAGCGTGAGTAATGCTCATTGGATTCCCTGGTTGCAAGGACAGCTATTAAAAGCTGATATTCCTACGGCAACTCCCGAAGTTCCGTATTCTTTTGATCGAAATTGGAAAGTATGGAATACGGAGGTTGAACGATTTGATATTACACCAAAAACTATTCTCGTTGGTCATAGTACCGGTGCCGGTTTTTTTATTAAGTATCTAAGCATCCACCCAAAAATAGAAGTTGATAAAGTTATTTTAGTTGCTCCATGGCTTGATCCATATAAGGAACACACAAAGAATTTCTTTGATGATTTTGAAATAGACCCTAACTTAGTATCTCGGACAAAAGGAGTTACAGTTTTGTATTCAGATGATGATCAAAAGAGCGTTTTGAAAACAGTTGATATTATCAGGGAAAAAATTAAGGGTGTTGTTTTTAAAGAATTTCATAATTACGGACATTTTTGCATTGAAGATATGAAAACAACAGAGTTTCCAGAGCTTCTTAATATTGTATTGGAATAGTCTATTTGGATTTTTTGATGAAATATTCCTTATGATTGATTTAACAAACCGGAAAAATTGTTTTTACTGGCAAACTGATCGCAATTTATCTCCTGAGGACTACGAACGAATATTTCTTCACCGACATGAGTTATCAACTGAGGTATTAACTGATATCCTACGGAAAGGCATAACTGTCATTCCAAAAATTAAATCTATTGAAATAATTACTCCTGATGAAAATATTATCAAAGGGAACGTAAATATTGTACGAAAAATATTGATTAATAATGCTGAGTATGTAGTACGGCTGCATCCACAAGGTGTCAAAAACGGCTACTTCTACGTCGAACAACTCGCATTAGCAAAAACAAAATCTATTGGAATGCCAGTTCCAGAGATTTTAGAAGTGCATGAAGCCCGAGATGAAGGTGATATGGATTTTGTCATAATGACAACTTCACCAGGTATTACGATGGATGTTCTCTTACAGAAGAATAAAACACCTGAAGATACATTGCTCATCGATTGTGGTAAACAAATGGCAAAAATTCACAAGATTAAAGTTGAAGGTTTCGGACCATTTGATAACTACATCGCTAAACATGAGAAACAATTACGAGGATTGCATACATCGTATAACGATTTTATCCACGTAGGACTAAAGGAGAATCTCTCAAGATGGGTTAGATATGAGATTATAAATCAACATCAAGCAGATGATATGTTGAAGATTTTTACTATACATGCGTTTGAACCGATAGATAAGCCGCGACTGATTCACAACGATTTTGCTGATTGGAATTTATTAACTGACGGGAAAACAATTACAGCCGTCCTTGATTGGGACGAGTGCCATGCCGGAGATCCTATAGCTGATCTTGCTTGTTGGTCAACATTCTTTAACATTGAACGCATAAAAAAATTTATAGAGGGATACACAGCCCAGGCGACATTACCGAAAGATTATGACGACCGCTTCCACTTTTATCGTCTACGATACACAATTTCAAAAATGGCATTGAGGATAAAACGCTATCAAGTCGACAAATCAGCATATATTCAAGAAAAACTTGAGGTCGGCAAACAAGCATTAAAAGAAGAGACACGATGGTTCAAGCTCTAATCGAGGCTGAAACGAGGCTAACAGATATGTTCTAACTTCTTGTCCTTCACTTCAGCTCGCTTCACTCGTTCAGTGTAAACGGCAGAATCCCTCCTTCTCCCTCGGCTACGCTCGGGATACGGACGGGCAGGCCGGGTGGTGAGTTTAATCAAACTATAACCCCCTCCGTACACTTATATTTTTTTATAATATGTTGCTTTCCCTTTGCCTTCCTTTTTTAGTATCCCCAAAAAAATAAGTTTCTGGAAATCGAGATTGCGTGTCGATTTTGCCCGTTTAGTGAGCGTTGAATATAGTTTATCCGTTACAAATCCATGTTTATCAATGTAATTGAGGATTATTTTGTGATGATCCAACGTTACTGTTTGCGGTGTCATGGTTTGCTTTTCTAATTCTTTGCCAACGCGGAGCAACTCATCAATAATTCCTCCCGTAAAATATATCAGCCATGAGGTGAAGTCTAATTTGTTCGCTAAATCGTAATAATTCCCCCGTTCCCCAACGAATTCAAAATATTTTGCAACATTGGTGTTATAGTAATTTTCAAAACTGAATAAATTAAATGTATTTAGCCCCATTGATGAAAGAAGCGCTTTTGTTACCAGTCGAACAGTCCTTCCATTTCCGTCAATATATGGGTGAATTATCACAAATTGCTTATGAAATATTCCCGATACAAGCAATGGGTCCATATCTTTTTGATTGTGATGGATAAATTCAATTAGTTCTCCCATTAAATTTCTGACGTCCTGTTGATCCGGAGGCCAGTATACTGTTTTATGCTCACGCGGATCATTCACAAACACAGGGTCGTTCCTATAACCGTAAAGTTGCGTTTCAGTCATGAGATTATCCATAACGAGGGTATGAATTTTATGAATGACATCGTGTGTGATAGACAAAGGAGATGACTTTTTAAGCTCCTTTTCAAGCCAAATCAGGGCAGTATTATAATTTAACACTTCCCGCTCGGTGTCTCTGACGTGTTCCGGTCGTGATTTCAGGAGTGCTTTTACATCGGTAAGCGGCAATGGGTTGCCCTCTATGCTGGTTGAGGCGTGAGCTGAGAGATCTCTTGCTTTCCGTTCAAACTTATGCAAGATTATGTGAGAATATGTTCGAGAATTGAGCTGTGTGACTAAGGATGAAATTTTTTTGATATTGGCCAGTAATTCCGAAGAGATAGAGTATTTTGGCTTAAACATATATGGACGTATTATAGACGAATAATGGACGAATCACAAAAGAGAGTATTCTTGTCTTCTAAACGCTCTATTGCGAGTATTCCATGTTCTGAATATAATACAGCATGGGCAAAAAACCACAATTACACGCTATCCGACAATGCATAGAAGATGTACGAATAATGGGTGTGCTATTGATGTTACAAAAGAACTGGAAAGCCTTTTTGGTATTGGTGGGTGGGGAAGAAGAAAGTAAAAAGGGTAAGTTAGGTTCTAAAAACTATCAATCCTATAATTATAGTATAATCCCGCTATATGCGAAAAAAAGAGGTAATAGAAAGCAGAGCCTGAGAAATTATCGGTCACTTCATCGACCTTCAAAACATTGCAAAAGGAGAACGCATACAAGCCTTAAACACCGTTCTCCACCTAACGGAAATCATGAGCGATATGCAGGGAGCAGGTGCTCTTGATGTAAACAGCAAAGCTACCAGACTCCTTGACCAAATGATTATAGACATCACTGACAGAAAAGACGTATTCAACAAACCTTTGTTCCCTCCGCAATAAAACACACGCATGCCAATAATAGATCCCCTGTATTCTATACTTACCACTAATATTACAAATAACACCTAATTTTGCTACAATACCACTGTCGCTTTTTACGGCCAGGGTAGCTCAATGTAGACTTGCCCGCCGTAATGCCAGCGTAGCTCAGAGGCAGAGCAGTGTCTTCATAAGGCATTGGCCACAGGTTCGAATCCTGTCGCTGGCACACACATTGGATAGTTGATTAAATAAGTAGGTACGACTGTGTCCTTCGTAGCTCCACCACGGCGGAGCAAAGAAGGATCCCCACCTCTGGCACACCATCTCGTGCTCATCATGTGGTTTTACATCTTGCGCTAATCTCCTCTCCGTGCTCATCTTGTATTCAATCAGGTGCTCATCAATTTTTTTCAGAAAAAAATTTTCCACCACTGCTTCCAATTCGGCAGCATAGGTGAATTGCCCGGTTGAGGCGCTTTACCTGTATTTTGAGGAAGGGGGGACTCCCCCATAATAATGATTGTTTCTCCTTCTTTTGCCATCCCAAGCCGATCACGGGCTTCTTTTTCCACAAACGCCGATGTTTGGACCATTTCAAGTTTTTTTGTCAATTCTTCATGTTTTTTTTCAAGTTGGCTCAGCCGTTTCTGTTCCTCTTGGACAATGTTCCGCCTCTCCCATAAATCTACGACCGACCGGGAAAGGCTGATAATCATAAAAATACTGACCAATAAAATTATCCAACGGATTTTCCCTTTCATATATTCAATTCTCCTCTTGCATAGTCTCTTTTCATGTGATATATTATAGGTTACTCTCCTGCCTCTGGATTGTCAGAATGAGCCAAATCCAGCCTCCGCCAGTTGGCGGATGGCGGACCGATCCTGCTACTAAATATAATTGTATGGCTTTAGACATAAACACTGCAAAACAGCAATTTACCGACTATCTTGCCTCGAAAAAACGGGCTCGCGCTACTATCGTAGCATACAGGAAAGATGTGGACCAAATGCTCTCCTTTATCCGTCATGGGGGGATGGAAACAATCACCGGTATTTCGAAAGATCACTTAGAAGCATTTTTGAAAAACCTAAAAAGCGACAATTACACCCCGAAATCGATTTCCCGGAAAATCAATTCCATAAAAACATTTTTCCGATACCTCAAAGGAGAAACGCTGATTGCCCAAAATCCGGCAGAAAAATTGGAACACCCGAAATTTGAATCCAAGCCGCCCCGCATTCTTTCTAAAATGGAATATAGGGCACTCCGGGATGCCTGCCGGGGAGATGTCCGGATGTATGCCATTGTGGAACTCTTTTTACAAACCGGAGTGCGGATCGGCGAACTGGCCGGTCTCACCGTTGATGATGTAAAAAATACGGACCTTTGTATCAAAGCCCAGGAAGGTCATGATGAAAGAACCGTTCCCCTCAATAAAGCAGCAATTGATGCAGTTACCCAGTACCTCAAAGTCCGGAAAGATAACGGAAAAAGCAATGCCCTTTTCATCACAAAAACCGGGAATCAATTGCTTATCCGAAATATCCGGACTGCCATTGACCGATATTTCAGAATTGCCGGCATTGAAGGAGCCAAAGTCAATGATCTCCGGCACACGTTTATTGCCCACCACCTGATGGCCGGAACGTCAGTGCAGGCGCTTTCCAAGCTCGTCGGACACAAAAGAGCTTCAACGACGGAAAAATATATGGAGCTGGTCAAGGGAATAAAAACCGACAACGTCAAGTTGGGGGAATTGTAAAATTGTTACATTGTTATATTGTTCCTTTACTCCACTAGGCATTTCGTAAAAAAATACCTTTTTCGTGCTACAATAACCTGAATGGAAAAAACATATAATCCCCAATCTGTTGAATCCAAAATCTACCGGATATGGGAAGATGGCGGATACTTCACCCCTAAAATAGACCCGAAAAAAAAGCCATTTACCATAATCATGCCTCCGCCAAATGCCAATGATCCTCTCCATATTGGTCATGCTATGTTTGTCGCTATTGAAGACATTCTTATTCGCTACCATCGTATGAAAGGTGATCCCACGCTCTGGCTTCCTGGTACAGATCACGCAGGAATTGAAACACAGTACGTTTTTGAAAAAAAATTAGCTAAGGAAGGAAAAAGTCGATTTAATTTTGACCGCAAGACGCTCTACCAGATGATTCGGGAGTATGTGGAAAAAAATTCAGGAGTTGCAGTAGATCAAATGAAAAAACTTGGAGCAAGCGCTGACTGGGGCCGGTTTAAATTTACCTTAGATTCCGATATTGTTAATTTTGTCATAGATACGTTTATCAAACTTCATAAAGATAATCTTATAGAACGAAAGGAAAAACTTATTAATTATTGTCCTAAGTGTGGCACAAGTTATTCAGATCTTGAAATAGAACATGAAGAAAAAAACGGAATTCTCTATATCATAGATTATCCGCTTGTCAATGAACCGGAAAAATGCCTTAAAGTGGCTACCACAAGACCGGAAACAATGCTTGGAGACGTTGCTGTCGCAGTCAATCCAAAAGATCCCCGTTATAAAAAATACTGGCAAAATCACGAAAAAGTACGCTTGCCTATTGTGAATAGGGATATTGATGTTATTGAAGATGATATGGTCGATATGGAATTTGGTACAGGGGTAGTTAAAATTACACCGTCTCACGATCGAAATGATGAAGCGGTTGCGGAAAGGAAAAAATGGAATCTTATTGAAATCTACTCAAAATATACGGTCATCGGATTCGACGGTAAAATGCGGGAAAATGCAGGCGCTTATTACGGAATGAGTGTAGATGAAGCGAGAAAACAAATTATTTTAGATCTCAAAGACGACATACGACAAAAACCTTATAAAAATACGGTTAGCGTTTGTTATCGATGTGGTAAAACAATCGAACCTCTTCCGAGAACTCAATTTTTTATAAAAGTAAAACCCTTTACTTCTGATCTTTATAATTTAACTGGGGAAGTTATTACAGCAATGAAGAAACATTGGTTTAAAGTATACGGTGCAGGTAGAGGAGCAATACTCCAGCATTGGTTGGAAAACTTAAGGGACTGGAATATCAGCAGACAAATTGTATGGGGAATACGAATTCCTGTCTGGTATAAAATAACCGGAAATGAAGACCTTATAGCTATTAGTTTTATTGATTCAAAAGGCCAATTTCACCAGGGACCCATACGACAATGGATAGATAAAAAGTATTCTCACGATGAAATTGAAAGAGGGTTACAACAGATATTAGTTCCCTTCTATAAAGGAAGGAGTGTAGAGCATCTCATACAAAAGGAAAAACCTA
This sequence comes from Patescibacteria group bacterium, assembly GCA_003545435.1. Classification (GTDB taxonomy): domain Bacteria; phylum Patescibacteriota; class Microgenomatia; order UBA10105; family UBA927; genus UBA10108. The sequence continues at coordinate 8,035 of DPYI01000027.1, forward strand.
CCGATGGAAACATATGGTATCAGGAAACTGACACGCTCGATACATGGTTCTCATCAGGGCAATGGCCGGTAGTCACATTAAAAACAAATAAACCCGGGGATTTTGATTATTTTTACCCGACAAGCGTTATGGAAACCGGCTATGATATTCTCCCCATTTGGGTATTACGAATGCTTATGTTGGGAATGTACCTTACAAAAAATGAAAAAGGTGATGATAAAAGAGTGCCGTTTACGGATATATACCTCCATGGCCTTATCCGTGATGAAAAAGGACAGAAAATGAGTAAAAGCAAGGGGAATGTAATGAACCCTATAGATATGGTAGAAAAATATGGGGCAGATGCTATACGGATGGCACTTGTCATGAGTTCTACTCCGGGTCAGGATAAAGCAGTAGGTGAAAACACAATACGTGGTATGCGGAATCTCTCAAATAAAATATGGAATGCAGCAAGATACATCACTCGTGGATATAATGATCCGGCAGATCTAGATACGCTTTCACGGTCATTTGCAGGAGTTAATATTAATGAAAAAGAAATTCAAAATTATGAAGAGGACGCTCGAATAAAAATTCAAAAAGTTATTGGCGATGTTACAAAATTACTCGACGAATATAAAATCGGCTTAGCTGCGGAAGTTGTATATAATAAATTTTGGCATTGGTTTTGTGATGAGTTAATTGAGAAAGAGAAAGATGGTTATATCAGAATTGATTTGTTAAAAGAAATTTTCTTAATATTTCTCAAACTCCTTCACCCGTTCATGCCGTTTATTACCGAAGAAATCTGGGGAATGCTCCCGCGGAAAACCACGGATCCTCTCATCATCTCCTCCTGGCCGAAATGATAAAAATACATAAAAGCATATTCTGTCATTGCGAAAAGTCCCAAACTTGTCGAGGAACGCCGAAGCACTCTCTATAATTTACCTGTCTGTCGACGGGTAATAGTGTATGAACTTCAAACTTTATGCTACCAAATAAATCCTTTTGGCTTCAATCTAACAAATTTTGTGAGATTTATAAGTCATAATCAATCAGATTAAAATCCCTGATGCTAAACTACCCTTTTTTACAATCGCAATGTGTCTGTCAACCGATACGCCTTGCGTTTCTGTTGGTTCAGCATGTGGATTTGGTTTATTCATTACTACTTCACAATGAAGCTGTTCCAATTTTCCAATTAACATATCGTGTTCAACATCGGAAAATGATGTTATTATTCCAATGCCATTTTCCCCTAATCTATCAATTGCTTGTTGAAATATAGTAGTCCAAGTAACTTCATTACTGGATATTTGTTGATGACGGATAACAAAGACGTCTGCTGTTTGAGGTAATTGAGGGTATTGGTCAAGGTTTGTTGCATCACCATTAATAAATTGATAGTTAAACATTGGAACACGGGTTTTTCGATCAATATCATAGGAAGAATTATTTTCATTTGCGGTATTTATATCATCAGGATTTATATCAATTCCTGAAACAAGAACATTTGGACTTGGATTTCCGAATCTATTACCTCCAAAATAGGTACTTAATACAAATCCCTCACGGCATTTCCCACAGGCAATATCCAATACTTGTACGGTTCTATGTTCGGGAGATTGGTAACCTGTCATAGGAATAAGTAAAGCAAGCATATTCCAGAACCTTTTACGCTCGTCACCTAATTCTTTTGGTCCGAGCAGGTCTTGTGATGATAATGTGATGGATGGATCAGTGGTACTGGTTATATTTTGCAACTCACTTGAGAGTGTTATTCTTGGTGTAGGTTTTGGAGAATCAAATCCATTATCCATATATAATTTATTCTCTGATCATAGGAGCAGCTGAAGGAGAGCTTGTCCCGCCTTTTTCCAGTGAGCTTGACGGGAAAATAAGCGTTTGGAGAATCTGATCAAAGAGAACATCGTCTTTTAGAAAATCCGTCGTGAGACCGTTTGGGGTGAAATGGTTGATTTCCAGAGATATGGTTTCGGTAAGAGGAATCATGTACCCCCGCATCTGAGAAAATACATACCCGCTGACTGTCGTACCGATAAATGTTCCGCTAAATTCCGTCGCACTTTGCCCTCCGATTGTCGTTTCACTTGTGGTAAACGGAATTCCCTTGAGGTCGCTGATAATCTTTCCCCGGTAATCCGGCAGCACTTGTCCTACCCCGCGCAACGCAACGGTGAATCGTGTGCCTCCCGGAAGGTACGTCCCCTGAGATCTGCAGGAAGACCCGTCGCAAATCAGAGAGAGCACTTCCCCGGGAAGTTTAAAAGAAAGTCCTTCATATGCCTCTCTTGTCTTGCCGTTGAGTACCTGATAGGTTTTCCATGTTCCGAACATATCTTCTAGCGTTGTGGGCATAAGATTCTTCACAGCTTCCTTTATCGATGGGGTAGGCACGACGTTTTCCCGGGTATTCCCTCCGAAAAAATTCCCTGCATACTTCCTTACAATCCCGGAAAGCCAAAATCCAATCACAAATAGGAGAATAAAGAAAATGAGAGTCGTGATAATCGATAAGGTAGTGTTTTTTGGTTTTGGCGGAGGAAACATATCGGGTTCCGGTTCTTTTATCGGTTCAATCGGAGGAGTCTCTTCATACGTTAGTGAATCTTTTTGGGGAGTTTGCCCGGCTGTTTCTTCGTCAGTGCGGGTTGATTGTGTATCCATATATCTATTGTTCTCTAATGTATACATTCCTGTCAATACGTATATGAGTTAAATGTTTGTGTTGGGATTTTTGAAAATTTTCGGTTTCAGCCAGTCTTCTCCCTGTGTTTGCTGTGTTTGCTGGGTTTGGTCCTGTTTTACCGCTCCCTGGATATTTTGTTTTATCGGCTGGCTTGCCTGAGGAACGGCGACAGCAGGTCCAGATGGTTTTTGTATGTTCCCGAACCGTTTTCCTCCGGCTTTCATGCAGACGGATGCTACTTCAAATGTCCGCGCGTTTACCGTACTTTTTTGGAAATGATCAGTTGATTCCTCAATGGAATTCAGAAGATTTGTAGCGATATCCTCAGACAATTTAACGCCCGAAAAAGACATCACCACAGCTATCAGTTCTGTTGTTGATGAAACATTCGTATCGATGAGATTTATAGCCCCATAGAGAGTGTTTTGTTTATGGTGATCGATATTAATAATGGGTTTCTCTCCGAACAATTCCTTATTGTCTTCATACAGACTCCCTAAATCCTCCAATTTTGGAGTGTCAACCGTGATAATGCAATCTGCAAATCCCCCGGCGTGAGTGTAATGAATTTTATCAGCGGAAAAATCTTCAAATCCCGGCCGGGGTTCAATAACGAGGTTAAATTTATTCCCTTCAATATTGTAGCTGACTTTTTCTATCGACCCCTCCTGGTAATCAAGAGAAATTACGAAATTCCGTTTCCCGCCGATTTTTGTGTCCAGTTTATTGACGCCGACCAGGTTGGAATATTCTACAGTAACCGGATCCGGACAAACGACCGTTACGGTTTTCCCTAGGCCCAGAAGTCCAAGATAGAAAGACAGGGAACTGCCCAAAGAATCCATTGACGGATTCCCGTGCGTGGCAATGACAATACTTTTGGCCTTTTCTATCTGTTCTTTGACCTTAGCGAGATTTGTCTGGACGTCCATATGTCTTCCATGTATGTGACTCAACTCCTTACGAAGGCAATTATAGCATCTTGAAGCTCAAAATCAACTTTTCCGTCAAAAAGGATACCGCACTCCGTCCCTGTTTCAACCTTTGTAGCCTCCTCTTTACCGTGCTGGAGGGACTTAATCCGGCTGCGTGCTGCCTCCGCCTCCCCCCGCATGACTTTCACCTGATCTCCTTTTGCCAGCCTGCCTCCTGTCACTTTTACCCCGGCTATCCGTTTCCCGTCATAGGGAAATTCGGCAATAATGGTGCCTTTTCCCAATTCCCGTTCTTTGGTCAGCACTTCCTGCATGCCGGAGAGAGCTTCATTGAGCTCTTCGAGAAGTTTATAGATAATCGTGTAATTTCTCAGGATAACCCCTTCGGTCTCTGCAAGCTTTACCACGCTGGCTTTCAACTTCGTGTTAAACCCGATAATGAAAGATCCGGTTGATTTGGCCAGAAGTACATCCGCTTCACTCACATCTCCGATGCTGCTTCCTACTATGACTGCCCCTTTCCCCAGAGACGCAATAATTGCCTCAAGCGATCCTGCCGTATCGGCTTTCAGAATGATTTTCAGGGATTGTTCCGGGGATTCAAGGGTAAGGAAATCCATGGCACCTGCCTGTTTTTTCATTTCAACCGGTACTTCTTTTACTGTTTTTTGAAACGGCTGGTCCCGAAGCACGCTTCCGATTATCGGGAGTCTGGTGCACCCAAGAACTTCAACCGGTTTCCCGGGGGGAGCCTCTTTTACGACCATACCCTGTTCATCAAATAATGCCCGTACTTTGGCAACTTCCTGATTGCCTTCAAATATCTGCATGCCTTGTTTAAGCGTCCCAACCTTAACAAGGACGGACGCGACCATTCCTTTCCCTTTGTCCAGATGCGTCTCTATAACAACTGCTTCAAGAGGATTATCCGGATTATGTGGGAGAGTGAGCGTTTGGGAGAGTGCGATAATTTTTTCTAAAAGTTCTGAAACACCCTTTCCGGTTTTTGCTGATACAAGAACAATCTGAACTTCTCCTCCGAATCCTTCCACCTGCACTTCAGAGCGAGCCAGATCCTGTTTGATTTTATCAATATTGGCGCTNNGGTTTTACCCCGTCATCAGCTGCAATGACTAAAACAGCGATATCCGCCACCGCACCGCCCCGTGCGCGCATTTTCATAAATGCTTCATGACCGGGCGTATCGATGAATGTAATGAATTTTTTTTCTTCACTTTTGATTTTTTCGTCCAAAGGACGATCAGCTTTTGGCTGAAACTTTTGCTTGTCCGCCGTAGCTTTCTTGTCCACTGTAGCTTTAGCGAATGTGGAAGTAATGGAGGAAGTTTTAACTTCTATTTGGTATGCTCCGATTTGCTGGGTAATTCCGCCGTGTTCTCCTTCTGCGATATGTGTGTGCCGGATATAGTCAAGCAATGTGGTTTTTCCGTGGTCAACGTGGCCTAAAACAGCCACAATCGGGGGTCTTGATGGAGAACCGGTAATCACTTTTTTGTTTGCCATATATCGTTTTTATTGCTTCCTTTCCGTCCATACCAGGTAGTAGATGTTCGACCTTCCTTACGGAAGAAAAACTTATATCACATTTTTTATATACATTTTTTATACTTTTCATTGGTGGGTAGCTATACATGTGTCTTCACATGTGTCGAACATTCACTACCCGGCATACATTTCCAAAAAGTTTTATTCAACCGTATTTTCTTCGACTTTAACCTTTTTTGCCGCGTCCTTTTTCTTCTTAGGTTTTGCTTTTGGCTTAGCTTCTGATTGAAGTTCTTTACCTTTTTTTTCTTCGCTTTCCTTCTTGTGTTCTTCCAAAACTTGTTCTTCTTGGTGTTTCTCTTCTTGTACCGTTTCTCCTGCTTCTTCCTTTTCCGTCTTTTCCTTACCCAGCGACTCTGCCTCGGGCTTTTTCTTCATGTCAATTTTCCACCCGGTTAATTTCGCAGCCAGGCGGACATTTCCCCCGTCTCTCCCGATTGCTAGGGAAAGCTGGTCTTCGGGAACGTATACTTCTGCAATTTTTTTATCTTCCAAAAGCACGACTTCAACGTCTTTGGCCGGCGCGAGAGCCGATGCAATAAACTGCTTGCTATTTTCGCTCCACTGGATAATATCGACTTTTTCATTGTTCCCTAATTCAGTAATAACCGCCTGGACCCGAACTCCTTTTTGCCCCACGCATGATCCGACCGGATCAACTCCTGATTGGGAAGAAAAAACGGCAATTTTTGTTCTCATCCCCGCTTCCCTTGCTACCACCCGAAGTTCAACGGTCCCTTGGGCTACTTCCGGCACTTCGCGTTTAAATAATCCTTCCACTAACCCCTTATGGGCCCTCGAAACAATGATTTCACTGCCCCTCATGGTTTCCCTGATCCCTTCAACATAGAATGTCAGGCGCTGGTTGAGGTGATACCGTTCCTGTGGATTCTGCTCGCTTTGGGGCATAATCGCCTGCGTTCTCCCGATTTCCACTATCACGTTTGAACCGTCAAAACGAAGAACCATGCCCGTGACGATAGACCCGATTTTTGTCTGAAAATCAGTAAGGACCGCTTGTTTTTCCGCTTCCCGGATTCTCTGGAGGATTACCTGTTTGGCAGTTTGAGCAGCAATCCTGCCGAATCCCGGAGGAGTCACGTCTTTGCCGTCTTTGAGGATTTTTGCTTCTCCGTTGTCGGGATTAAGCTCTACGTTCAGCTGCTCAAGGTCTTCGGAACCGTAGTCTTTCCGAAACGCAGCTAATATTGCTGCTTTAATCGTTTCCAAAACCACCGAAGGATCAATCCCCCGTTCGGTGGCGACTTGATTTAACGCTAATGAAAATTCACTTCTGATTGTTGCCGGCATGCTAGTGTCCACCTGCCGGTTTGCGTCTTCGCGAAGCGGCAAAGTGGCCTCTGCACCCGCCAAACGAACGCTCCTTGAGCCGCAGTTCAAATGAACTAAGGCGAAAGGTAAGTCGTGGCGGGTAATCCTTTGTAATCTCTTATAAAAAAAGGCGGGTTACCCCACCTCTTGTTACCCGTAATACTAATGGATATTATACCATGAATTCCCGACAGGTCAAACGGAGTATCACTCATTTTCTAGCTCGCTTAGCAGCTCTTTTTGGCGCCGGGAAAGATGCGTGGGGATGTGAATCTGAATTTTGATGTACAAATCGCCATTTCCAGCTCCATGAACGTGCGGGGCTCCTTTTCCCCGGAGCCGTATGAGCGTCCCGGGTTGAGTTCCCGGCTGGATATGAATTTTCACCGGTCCTTCAACAGTCTCAATTTCTTCAACTCCGCCCAGAGCTGCTTTTGCATATGAGAGCTCGTGTTCTTTGATAAGATCATCACCCTGACGCTGAAACGTTCTGTCTTTTTTGACGGCTACAACAATGTCAAAATCATCAAACCGGATACGCGATCCGGTGTCAACACCAGCTGGGATTTTGATGGTTCGCTTTTCCGATCCTTCACCAGCCCGACCCCTCGGCAACATCACCTCTTTAGTAACTCCCTTTATCGCTTCATCAAATGATATGGAGATTTCATACACTTCGCGCCTCGTCCTTCCCCGCGCCCCTGAAAATCCGCCGCCAAAAAACTGTTCAAATATTTCAAACGGGTCTATGAAATCTCCAAACGGCGACCCTCCTTCAAATCCATTTGTTGAATACGTGTAGCTAAACGGCCCCTGCTGCCGGAATCCGCCAAATGGGCCTTGACCGCCTGCTCCCATTCCGCCTCCCGGAGCAAACGCACTGTGGCCGAATTGGTCATATGCAGAACGCTTGTCTTTGCTTGAAAGCACCGCATATGCTTCATTAATCTCTTTGAATTTCTCATTGGCGTTTGCAGCTTTATTCCTGTCCGGATGCCACTCTAAGGCAAGCTTGCGGTACGCACGCTTAATCTCCATATCTGATGCGGATTTGGAAATGCCTAAAATATCATAATAATCACGTTTCGTTGCCATATAAATATAAAGAGATTAAGAGATAAAGAAACAAGGAAAAATTCCCCGCTCCATCGGGGAATTTCTCTTCACAATATTCATGTGCTCATCAAGTCTTCTAATCTTGTGCTCATCAGCTTAGCTCACCACCTGCCCTTCTTCTACTTTCCCATTTTTACCTTTTTCCTCCGGTTTCTGCTCTTCCTGGCCTTGCTGGGCTTGCCCGGGCTGCTGCTCTTGCTGATTTTGGTACATGGAAGCACCGATTTTTTGCGTGACGTCAGAAAGTTCGCTGGTTTTTGTCTCCAAATCTTCCCGGCTTCCGGTTTCCAGAATGTCTTTGAGCGCTTTTATTTTTTCTTCAATAGCTTTCTTATCCTCATCTTTGACTTTATCTTTCATGTCTTTCAGTGTCTTCTCAGCAACATAGACCATGTTCTCCGCTTTGTTTTTGGCCTCAATTTTGTCTTTTTTGGCCGCGTCATCTGCTGCATGCTCCTCTGCTTCCTTCTTCATCTTTTCCACTTCGTCTTTGGAAAGCCCTGTGGAACCGGTAATCTTAATAGTGCTTGCTTTACCGGTTGCTTTGTCTTTTGCCGTCACATTCAGAATGCCGTTTGCGTCAATATCAAACGTCACCTCAATCTGAGGGACACCGCGCGGAGCCGGCGGAATGCCGGATAAAATAAACCGTCCGAGCGATTTATTGTCCGTTGCCATCGGACGCTCTCCCTGAAGAACGTTGATCTCAACTGACGTTTGGTTATCCGCTGCAGTTGAAAAAATTTCGGTTTTGCTGGTCGGAACCGTTGTATTTCTTTGGATAAGCGGTGTTGATACGGCTCCCAATGTCTCCAGTCCCAACGTCAGGGGTGTCACGTCTAGCAAAACCACATCTTTGACGTCCCCTGCCAATACTCCTGCCTGGACAGCTGCGCCGATTGCCACGACCTCGTCAGGATTGACCGAGCAATTGGGCTCTTTCCCGAAAAAATCCTTTACGGTAGCGAGCACTTTGGGCATCCGTGTCATACCGCCGACCATGACGATTTCATTGATATCCGTTGTTTTGATTTTTGCGTCAGCCAAACATTTCTTCACCGGGTCAATGGTTTTGGTGATAAGATCGCCGACCAGTGATTCCAGTTTTGCCCGGGTAATCTTCATGACCAGATGCAACGGTCCGTCTTTCCCCTGGGTGATAAAGGGGAGGTTCACTTCCGTTTCCATAGATGAGGAAAGCTCGATTTTTGCTTTCTCAGCTCCATCCCTGATCCTCTGGAGGGCCTGCGGGTCTTTCCGAAGGTCTACCTGGTGTTCTTTTTTAAATTCTTCTGCGATCCAGTCAAGAATTTTCTTATCAAAATCATCGCCTCCCAAATGTGTATCGCCATTGGTTGATTTGACCTCATAGACGCCTTCCCCAAGTTCCAAAATGGAAATATCAAAGGTTCCTCCGCCCAAATCATACACGGCAATCGTATGGGCATTCTTTTTTTCCAGTCCGTAGGCCAGGGCTGCAGCGGTTGGTTCATTGAGAATCCTCATGACTTCAAGTCCGGCTATCTCTCCAGCTTGTTTCGTTGCCTGACGCTGGGAATCATCAAAATACGCAGGGACCGTAATGACTGCCTGCGTCACGGTGCTTCCAAGATATTTCTCCGCATCTGCTTTTATCTTTGCTAAAATTTTTGCGGATATTTCCTGAGGGGTAAACTGTTTTCCAGAAACCTCCACAACTGCCATGTCATTTTTCCCGGATTTAATCTCATACGGCAGCCACTTTTTGTCCAGTTGGACGCTTGCGTCGGAAAATTTTCTTCCCATGATGCGTTTCACGGAAAAAATCGTATCTTTAGGGTGAATCACCATCTGACGCTTTGCAACATCCCCGACAATGTTATTCGTAGGATCCACCACAGACGGAATGACATTCCTTCCTTCCTGTGAATGGATAACCTTCGGAGCTCCCCCTTCCATGACCGCCACACACGAATTTGTTGTACCTAAATCAATACCGATAATTTTAGACATATGTATACCCTTTCTTTAGAACCTGTTTCCAAATTGCAAAATTTGGAAGTACAGGTTCTTAAGCCCGCCGCTCACGCGCTCTTTGCGCCGTCTACGCCTGTCCGCCTCTGGCGGAAATAGTAGGGAACAGGCGTAAAGTAAGCGTAGGCGGGTTAATCCTTGTTAATACTATTTATTTCCTTTCTTAGAAACACTTTGCAAAGCTACTTTGCATTAGTGTTTCTTAGACCCTCCTAAATCCGCTCCGTGAGCCGTGTACAAATAGTACTGAAAAGGCGAACGGTAAGGATAGGAGGGTTAATCATTATTCATTAATACTTTCCTCCTCCACTTTTTTCCCGACTTTCACTTTTGCCGGACGGATGATTTTCCCATGCATGCGGTATCCGTCGGACACAACCGACACCACCGTATTCTCATCTCCTTCCGGCACGATTTCAATGCAATCCATGTTGTACGGATCAAACGGTTTTCCTAAAACATCTATCTTTTCCACTCCGACAGAGTGGAAAAATGAATAAAGTTCTTTCAGCGCCAGCTCCAAACCCTGATCACGGAGATGATCAGCAGCTTTTTCCAAGAGATCAACAACCGGCAATAATTTCTCAATAACCGCAAGTCCTGCAAACATCCGCACCTGATAATGTTCATCGCGGGTCCGTTTCTCTAAATTCTGATAATCAGCCAGGGCTCTGATATATTTATCCTTCCATACTTCTCTTTCGGTTTTTTGGTTTACCAATTGATCTTCTTGTTTTACTTCTCCTTCTAAAACCTCATTTTGTTGTTTTTGTTTTTTCATANNTCACCAATTGCTCCCGAGTTCACTTATGAGATTCCCCATATACCGGACCACCGGAACGATTGCAGGATAATCCAGACGGAACGGACCGACTACTCCGATTGCACCCTTCACGTGCGGGGTTTCAAATGTTTGATAGACATAACCGCATTGGGAAAGACCTTTTGACCCCAGCTCATTTCCCAAAAGAATAACGAGAGGTTCCGTATGCCCCTCATGTAATTTCAACCAATAATCAAATTCTTCGATCATGTCAAATAATGAATGCGTCAGCTCATAATCATAAAATTCCGGCATATCCAGAATATTTCCGACACCTGCATAATAGAGATCTCCGTCATCAGTGGTTGTGAGGGCAAGGGCTTTGGTTTTACCTGCCACTGCTTTTGTCGCTTCCCTTAAAACCTTATCTACTTCCTGCCGGACATCCCAAATCTTTTCTTTGACAGACATTTCCTCTGTGACGGACATGTGTTTTGGCTTCATGAGAACATCCACATAAAACCGAAGGGCATCAGGCGTCGGAGTCCTTCCTGATGATGTGTGAGGCTGGTTGAGAAGTTTCATCTGGGTGAGCCTGACCATTTCATTTCTGATGGTTGCTGGAGAAACGCCCAGGTTGAATTTTTTGTCCAGCGTTTCAGAGCCTACTGCCTCAGCGGTCGCGATATATTCCTCGATAATGGCTTTGAGTATCTCCACCTGACGCGGTGTGAGATCTTTTGCAATTTCTGTTGTATCCATAAAATTTTTCTCCAAATTAGCACTAATATATAACGAGTGCTAATTTTTGTCAACCCCCTATTGTCACCGTTTCCGAATTCTCTCATAATAGATTATGCATGAAGAACTTCCTTCTTCTTATCACGGGCATTATCATTTTTATTTCCGTTCCGATTGTCGTGTTTTTTTTCGGTCAACAGCAGGAACTCCGGAAAAAGGCCGCGCCTGCCACCACTCTTTCCATCCAGCCCAATGTTACTTCTGTCCCTGTCGGAGAGACGGTCATCTGGAAAATTCTTATTAATACTGGTGAAAATAAGGTCGCATCCGTAAAAGTGTCGCTTCTGTTTGATCAGACAAAATTTGAGGCCCAAAGCATCACAAACAGCACCCTTGCGCCCCGGATTCTGAACCAGGGTACGGTCGGACTGGGAACCGCCACGATAACTGTTGCTGCCCAAAATACGACAAAACCCATTACCGGCCAGGGTGAGATTGCGGTTCTTCGGATAAAGGCTCTCAGCCCAAGTTCTGCGCCGGTAACAGTGCAGTTTGCTCCTGATACGTTTGCTGCAGGAATCGGAGAACAAACCGTCAACGTCCTTACGGGTACCGAACCGGGGTCAATAACTATTACAGGAGGAGACCAAAGCGCTCTCTCATCTTCTTCTGTCACTACCACGCCCGTACCGACCGGCACACCCCTCTCGCCTACTCCTACTCCGACAACGAAACCATTGGAATCCATGTATTCCCAACCTGCCACCGCATCAGCTCTCACTCTTTCCATTGATACGGAAGCCACACGGGGCGGTAAACCGCTTATTCACGGAACCGCCACGCCGGGAGCCACCCTTACCATTGTTGTCTATTCCGTCACACCCCAAACCATAGTTGTTACGGCAAATTCAAGCGGGAATTGGCAAACAACCCCAATGACCGCTCTTGCATCCGGAACGTACACGGTCGTCGTTACCGCACTCCATCCGACTGCAGGAACGTCTGAAACGCTCTCATCATCATTTACCATCGGAGGCGGTATCGGAGGAGCAGAGGTGACTGAGGCAACAGGAGAAGCACTTCCTGAATCCGGATCCGCAAAAACAACCTTGATTCTTCTTATTCTGGGAAGTACGCTGATAGTAGCAGGTACTATTTCATTTGCTCTAAAACATTATGAATATTCTTGAACGCAATGCACCTCAAAAGATAACGTCCTTGATTTCTTTTCTTGCAGCTCTTGTCTTTCTCCCCTTGCTCCTTTTTGCCGCATACCAATCCGTCACCCTTATAACACGCGCTGTCGGAACACCGGCAAATATCGTGGTAGACACCAAAGCAGTCCTTGAACCCATCAAAACCGATTTTTACCATGCATTTGCCCAGGGCGGAGAAGAATCGGAGGACATGATCGCACCGGTTCTAACTGAGGTAAAAGGATTACGGCCGAAATTTATCAGAATCGACCATCTGTATGATTATTACTCTGTTGTTCAGGGCAGCGGGGGCGGTATGTCGTTTGATTTTTCGAGGCTCGATGCTGCGGTCAACACTATTCTAGCCTCTGGTGCCAAACCGGTTCTGGCGCTCTCCTATATGCCGGCGTCCATTGCCCAAGGCGGTTCAGTCATCAATCCGCCGAATGACTGGAATGACTGGGCAACGGTGGTTGAAAAAACCATTCAGCACTACAGCGGTAAAGGAGAAAAAAACTTAGGCGGGGTCTATTACGAAGTATGGAATGAGCCGGACCTGGCAAGTTTTGGCTCCTGGAAATTATCCGGCGACAAAAACTACCTGACGCTCTATAAATATGCAGCTGATGGGGCCAAACGGGTGCAGAATGCCAACTGGTTTTATTTCGGAGGACCTGCCACCACGGGACTCTACAAAAACTGGATCATGGCACTTGCTTCAAGCGGGTCGCGGGTCGACTTTTTTTCCTGGCACTCGTATCTTCCGGACCCGAAACGGTATGCGACGGATCAGGAAAATTTCATAACATGGATGCTTCCCTACCCCTGGCATACGCTCAAACCCACGCTTATTACGGAGTTCGGGTTTACCGGAGATAAAAGCACGCTGTACAATTCAACGTACGCAGCTGCGTATACTGCTGCTGTTATACGGCAGTTGATTTCCGGAGGGGCATCCTATATCTTCTCGTTTGAGCTCAAAGACGGACCCGGACAAACAAACGGGTGGGGGCTGGTGGGCCATCAGAATGCAGGAAAAAAACTCAAACCGCGGTATCACGTCTATGCATTCATCGACCAAATGGCAGGCAGCCGGCTCCAGGTTACCGGCGAAGGGACGTGGGTGACCGGATTTGCATCCGTCAAAGACAAAATAATCCGCCTTCTTTTGGTCAATTTTGACCGGAGCGGATCGCATGTCGAGACCGTGCCGATTAAGTTTACCAATCTGGATCCGGGGAACTATACCGTCCGCCAGCACTTTTTGTTCGGTACGGACACAAAAACCCAACAGACAATTCCCGACGGCGTATTTGAGCAGAAACTCTACATGTCCACCCAAACCGTAGCGATTCTGGAGCTAACGAAGACGGAGTAAATGGAGTACTAAAAACTTATATGTGTTCTGGTAAAGCTTCTGTCATCTCATGAACTGCACTCCACTGCGCTTCCATTTCCTGAACTGCGCTACACATACCAACCCGATCTTCTGCTTCAGGACTAAGTGTATATCCGATCCTCTTATTGCCCTTTAAACCAAAATCCCTTCTTAATTCTTTGATTTCTTCTAATACAGCAGCTTCTGGTAAATGTGTTAATTGAACCAAATTCTGAAGCGATGCCGTCTGGAGCATCAACATATTATTGGCAATGGCAAATTTTTCAACTGTCGTCAATTCTGAAACCGGAATTTCTGTTTTTGTCATACTACGCCGCAGTATACTCTCCCTGTTTAATAAAAATCAAGTTTTTTTATTTTTTTGATTTCAATTATATCTTATAGTATAATTACCTTATGACTAAAGAGGAGGGGAAATTTTTCTATATAAAAAAAGCAGTTATATCCAATATACCAGGCCTCTCTTGCAAGAATCTGTTTAAGAGTACAAGAGGCTTTAATAGAAACCGGCCTCGTAACTTCAGATGGTGAACCGCAGCCTCCATTTACTAAAAGCGGTTTGGATACGCTTGCTTCTAACATGCTCAATGCTTTCGGCACGCAATTTGAAAATATGACAGTGTGTGCTCCAAAAGGAAGCCAGTGGGATGAAGCTTGTGTCATTGACTCCCTTGTAGAAGGAACAGGGAAACCCGATGTCAAACTATCCGAGAGAAACACGGTAGTACTTACTTTCCCCGGGAAAACACCATTAATTAAACTTATGGAGATACCGCTTGATGCTGAGCATGCAGGCGTCATAGGTCAAGATGAAAACGGCAACGATATTCAAGCACTTACAGTTATAGAAGAAAAACATAATATCGTAGCCAGAAAAGTTATCAAATTCCCGCCATCAGGACAATCACAAAAAGGTCTCTTGTAAACTCTGTTTACCCAAACAAAATTCAGGCATTGCTGTCCTGCCCGCCGTTGTTGATTACTTCCATCTATTTGTTTAATTTGCTATAATCTTTGGTATATGCAACCCATGAATTTTAATGTCAGCATCCCGGTTTCATTTTTTAAAGAAGGCAATGCCTATATCGCTTATTGTCCTGTGTTGGATCTCTCAACTTCTGCTTCTACTTTTGAAAAGGTAAAAAAACGGTTTGAACAAGTAGTTGATGTTTTTTTTGAAGAGCTGGTGGATATGGGTACGCTTGACGATGTCCTTGCAAATTTAGGGTGGACGAAAACTCAAAGCAAATGGACTCCACCCTTCCAAGTAGGACACGGTCTTCAGCGTGTTTCCTTGCCGCTCTCGGCATAAATGGCAAAATTGACTCCAATAAAACGAGATAAATTCGAAGTATTCCTTCGACTGATTGGTTGCACGCTCAAACGCACGAAGGGCGATCATCTTATTTATTCTCGACCTGGACTCAAACGTCCTATTGTCATCACTGCTGATAAAGAAATACCGGTATTTATTATTCGCAACAACTTACGTACTCTTGAAATGTCTCCTGATGAGTATACGAACATCATTGAACAACTCTAATTTGATAGCTAATTTTGTTTATTCTGTTTTTCAAACAGTGATTTGAGTTCTTCTAGGCTCAAAGTTTTCCCTTCTTTTTCAGCTTGTCTCATTCCTTGGCAGATTGCACAATCATCAAAATAAAATTCTTCATCATCATCTTTTATTTCGGGATATTGCTCTGGTGCATCTCCGAATCGCCCTATTACTTTCGGGTATTTCGTTTTATCTTGGGCGGGTTTTATATCACAAAGAACAACAGTGAATTGCCATCCATCGCCGTAATCAAACAAAAATCGCATGGTTTTTCCTACTATTGAAAATGCTTTCGATATCTTTACGTGTTCTACGCCAAGAGCTCCGGGGGTGGGATCCTCCTTTAAATCGGTAAATAACTCATACAGTTCTTTTGACCGAAACATATCATTCAGATTGTCGTAAAAACCATAACAATGATCAAAACCAAATCCAAAGGCTTCAACAATCGCTTTCGCAAATGTGGATAGACTCTGTGTTTCCAGAACGGCAATATCACGATATGGTTTCTTTTTTTCTTTCCCAGACGTGACGTCGAGCGTTATATGTAATATCAATTCTTTTAACATTTTATTCCGCATAGAAAATGTTGTTGCTAATTAATAGTATCATTTTTTTATAATTCGTTTTTAACTTCATAAGGCGTGGCTTTTGGGAGCTAGAGCAAAAACTTTACATGGCAGCCAAAACAGACTAAGGTTCGCGGAGCGGACTCATGTCTTTTTCGATTAACTTCCTTACATAATCAGACTTCGATACATTGTATCGCACAGCAGTTTTTTCTATATGCAGTCTTTGATTGTTTGAAATAAACATATTAAATCTATTTCTGAGCTTGTACTGTTTAATGTGCCGGAGGAACTTTTCTATTTCGTCCGGAAGGGTAAACGAGGTATATTTGGCTCCGAAAAAATGCGGTTGGTCGATGAGATGAGCGTAATTGTGATAATGAGATAATACCAATACTGGCTTTTGAGCGGAAAGAGCAAAAAACGCTTCAAAACCAAGTCGAAAGCTGGGATAACTGGCTTCGACAACGACGCTGTCTGATCGAAGAATTGCTTGGCGCACTGCTGAATCGTGCACATAGCGGTAGGTATCTTCAGAGTTTGTCAAATCTTTAACAGCCTTTAATTGAGGCATTTTGTTTAAATAGGTTTTGACAAATGTTGCTTCTACGTGAGCCCCCTGAGCCTTCAATTCTTCTAGTACTGCTATATAACTCTTCTCAAACTTGACCATGCCGGTTTTAGATACCATCAGAAATATCTTCATACGTATATATGTATATAGTATCAGAAAATGTATTGATTTAATAGTACAATTCCATCTGATACATATATGACTTATGTATAAAGAAAACATTCCTGCTATTGGAGGAGTGATATGATATCTGTTGAATGCTTAGAGGGGAACGTACCAGCAGCTAAAGTTGAGTTGTCTGGAAAGCACTTTCTGTCTTCAGATGATATTATGCACCTTTTCAACTGGACTTTAGATGATGTTATCGCGGATAAAGTAAGCCTAACAAAAACTGTATTTTGGTCCTGGCTGGAAGCCGGAGTTATTTATCAACGCAATGCTTTAAATCCTTTGGTTTTTTGGAATAGAAAATCTTCACTGATTTTAACCCCGTTGGAAGCTTTTGTTCCTGTTGAAACCTGGCTGGTTGAATTAACTGAATATATCTCGTCCAAACACCCTAAAGCTAGAATCAACATATTAGAAATTCAAGGCGTGGATTCGTTGAGAGCCCGCGCGCGCGAGTTATATCCCAATCGGGTCTAAGAACCTGTTAGAGCTGAATATATGAACAAAGAAAGTAACAAGGGGTTTCATCCGATAGCCTCAATAATTCATTGGATGGATAACCTAGGAAGCATGGCGCAAGTGTCTAGTTTGGAACACCTCGAAGATGAATCACGATATCCTGGCTTCGCGTGGACGGAAGGATTTGATGAAGAATTAAAGGCTGCCGCCACGAACACACAAAAAGCGTGCATCTGCGCCCGTGAAGGCTGTGAGGAAATGGTACAGTTTGACTATCTACCAAAAGCAAAATCTGCCGAGGGTCTTGGCCAAGAAGCATATGGTCAGATATATCTCCTGGCATTGGAACGACATGCCCAAAAGATTGAAGAGCTTGCCCAAGAAAGTACTGGTTTTATCCAAAAATCATTTTTTGGTGAAGCCGAGCGCATGCGAGAGAAAATAGAGGTTTACCAACGAATAGTGAGGGACAAAGGATAAAATACGTTCTAATTTCCTGTTCTTCGGATGAAAAAAAATATCCCGTCAATATGGGCTATCCTAAACAAAACTTGATAGTTTCACGCTTCCCGCGCCCGCTCAACGGCAGTTTTCGCACATTCGTAAATCATTACATCATCCTCTAACTGTTCCTCCACCCCCTATAATCAGGTATTACACTTTTTTCCTGAATAAAATCGACTGCTAACCATCAGCTCGTACCATCCTGCCCGCCGTTGTTGGGCTTGGCAGAATTTTATCCAATTACCGGGATTCCCGGTATCTCTTGACTTTCCCCATATTCCTGGTAGTGGGATGCAAAATAATACGTTTTGATTTTCTGTACCATCTGTAACCAGATTAGATTTAGATTGTTTTATAGCTCTAATTACCCCTTGACTTTAAAAGTCAATCTGATATTATTCAAAGTAAAGAAGTCGGTATTTGTGCGGATAGCCAAGGCCGACTTTTTTGTGGCTAAATGAGTACTTCAAAAAGGCTGGGATTTTTTGTATCGCTAAGCTTTCTCTCGAGCAGTCGCTGTTTCATATTTTCTACTCTTGATAACTTTTTCTTATTTCCTTGAATATCAATCTCATACTTCAAACCAGCAATAAGAGCCATCGTATCGGCGAGTTGAACGTCAATATCATAGTTGGATTTATTCACTAAACTTAATGAGGTAACCATATGTCTATATTCACTGCCATTGACACTGCCATCACCTGTTCCCTCTGATTGCAACCGATTATGGGCATAGATAAGACAAATATCCTGTTTTGGGTCGGATTCTGTAATAATTTTTCCGTTTGTTTTTGTTGCTTTAAGATGTCTAGTAAAATCAGCCAGTATTTTGAGGTATGATCTCTTTAAAATTGTTCCTTCTTGCCAATTCGCCTTACTGGCTTTGGCTTTGTTCGTAATAACAAAGAAAAAACTTATTTCCGGATTATTTACGAAACTAATAAATCGGGAATAGAAATCCAATTCTGTTTTACTGTTTAGCAGAATTTTAAACGGCCCCTTCTTTCTGGCCATATCACGAGCATGAAAAACTATGTCTTCGTCCTCAAAGAACTTCTGCTTCAAAGCTCTCATTTTTGCATCAATTTTTGATTTTAATTTTTCGGGAATAACTGTACCCGATAAAACAAATAACTTAGAAGGGTGTTTAAAGGAAGCTTTACCTGTTTCATCTATTGAAAGCACTTTATAAAGTTGCATACATGCATGGCATCACGATATACCAAGACATCAGCTCGTGCTGTCCTGCCCGCCGTTGTTGACCACTTCCTGCGCAGGTTCGAGTACTACCTGTTTTGGCCGCCGGACTTTATCCAAAAGAGTAAGGAATGACCGCAGTTCCGACACCCCAAAGACCCATACAAAGAAAAGATAACAGGAAATACCGATGAATCCGCTGACCCCGGTCAAAAGCACCAGTCCGGAAATCCGGGTCGTGTCAAACACCAGCTGATCAAAAAGCTTCAAAGGTATATAGAGGGCTACTCCCATGATGAGAGCGGCTATGGTCATTTTTACCGGGCTCCATCCTATATCCCGAAAGCCAAACAGCTTGATTTTCCGGGAAAGCAATACGGAAAGAAGAATAGTATTGAGAATACTGGCAATTGAGGTTGATAAACCCAATGACCACACCGGGTATTGAAGATAAGAAACGAAAAAAATACTCAAGAATGCATTAAATGAAATCGTCACGACCCCGATAAGGACCGGCGTTAGGCTGTCATAGAGAGCAAAAAATGCCCGGGTCAAGAGTGGCGAAATAGACTGGGCAAAAAGAGAGATGCTGAAAGCCGACAGCGTCATGCCCGTCAGAACCGTTGCAGCCCAATCAAAACGGGAAGCTCCGAATACCAGTCGCACTATCGGAATCCGAAATACGATAAAAAAAACTGACATGGGCATGATGAAAAACAGCATTTGGTTTATGCCTGATATGAGAGTTTTTTTAAACAAGTCATTATCGCCTTTAGCTGAAGCCTGAGAAAGGATGGGGAACGCAGCCTGTGCAACCGATGTTCCGAAAAGTCCGACCGGGAGCATCTGCAGATGTTGGGCAAATTGAAATATCGTCACCATCCGGGCTCCCAGTAGTGTTGACAGGACCAAATCAACCGTCGTATCAACCTGGGAAACAGCCAAACCAACAGTGCGGGGAACCATGAGTTTTCCCACCTCTCGTACCCCTTCGTGGGAAAGATCCATAACAGGTTTATGGGTATATCCAATAGCCATGAGAGACGGTATTTGAATGCAGATAAAAAGCACAGCTCCGATCCCGACTCCCATAACAGGAGCCCATATTCCGAAAAAGGGCGTAAAAAATACTATCGCGATGATAATGCCGATATTGTATATAACCGGTGCTGCAGCAGGCGCGAAGAATAAATTGTATGACTGGAGTATGCCGGTAAAAAAATTCCCGATAAGCAAGGGAAACACCTGAAAGATAATCATGAACCGGGTGAACTCACTCATCTGAATAATTTGCTGGCCGGTAAATCCCGGAGCTATCAACCGGCAGACCGCCTCGGTATAGAAAAGAAGGGGCAAGGAAAAAAGCGCAAAGAGAATCGTACATACGTGAATTAAGGTTGATGATATGCGCCATGCATCATCTTCCTTGTTTTCGGCCACATATTTGGTAAATACCGGTATGAATGCTGCGGTAAGAGTGCCCATAACAAGAAGCTCAAATACGAGGTTTGGGATCCGAAACGCCGCAAAATATACACCCAAAAGCTCAGGATCAAACCGGGATGCCAGCAATCTGTCGCGTACTAATCCCAATATCCTGGAAACCAACACCATGGACATCAACACGCCGGCAGCAGAGCGCACTGATGTCTGTTTTTTGGAAAAAAAGGAAAATATCCGTTTCATTTCCACTCATTATACCTTAAGCTGCGCTTGACCTTAAAGAGTCAAATCAGCTATACTTCCAGCATCCGGGTAGTAGAGTTTCGACACGCTTTTGTTTTTGCCGAAAATATTATGCTATCTGGTTTTATAAAAATTGTATTACAAAAAAGAGGACATTGAGGTTTTGACAGCGTAAAACGCAAAAGTCGAAACTTCACTACCCGGTATGCCAGTAACCAAACAAGCGGAAAAGAAACTCCGTCACGATAAGGTTCGTTCAATCCATAATGCAAAAAAGCAGGAGCTGGTGCGGGACGGAATAAAACAATTCCGGAAAAAACCATCGCAAAAGTCCCTCCCTAAAGTCTTTCAATTGCTGGATAAAGCGGTAAAAACACATCTTATTCACAAAAACAGGGGAGACCGCCTGAAATCCCGCCTTTCAAAAATGGTAAAAAGCAATAAGTAAAATTCCTTTCTTCTTGCCTTATTGCTCTTCAGCTTTTTCTTCTCATTTGTCACTTCTCCCTTGTCACGTATCACCTCTTGCTCGTATACTTAAGTCATGCCTGCCGAGCACATCACCATAAACCTTCTTGAACAGGAAGGAGCAGCCAATTCTCCTTGGAATCGCATCATGATGTGGATAACCTCGTATGGCAGGTACATCATGATTACAACGGAATTGATTGTTCTTATCGCTTTTGCTTCCCGATTTAGTTTAGACAGGAAACTTACGGATCTTAAGGAAAATATCATGCAAAAGCAGGAAATACTTGAGGTAAATGCGGACCTTGAAAAAGAGATACGGGGAACACAGGAAAAAATAGGCGCCGCCAAGTTTCTTATGCGGGATCAGCCCGGACCGGTTGATACGCTACTTCTGGTGCATACGTTATTGCCGACCGGAACGTATCTGGATACGCTAACCATTGATAAAGACAAAATAACAGCAGGTGTTCTGGCGGATTCATCAGTCAGTTTCT
Organism: Patescibacteria group bacterium; assembly: GCA_003545435.1. Classification (GTDB taxonomy): domain Bacteria; phylum Patescibacteriota; class Microgenomatia; order UBA10105; family UBA927; genus UBA10108. The sequence goes on from DPYI01000027.1 coordinate 29,471, forward strand.
CGCAACTGCTCTCAAATTTTACCGTTTCAAAAAAACTCACCGACGTCGAAATCGGTAAGGTCGGAAAAAAACCATTTGGGATACAGTTTAGCCTAACAGCAAAAATTCAACCGTCCCAAGCGGAAAAAAAGAAATAAATACCAATACCCGTATGGAACAACCAATACTGCCGTTTGTCAACCAATATAAAAAATACTCCCAATCGATCTCCCCGTTTATCCAAAGTCCGAAAACCAAGAACTACTCCACGGTTGTCTTCTTTTTTCTCGTTTTATCCGTATTTGGCTGGTATGCCATCCGGCCGACGATTCAGACAATTCTGTATTTACGGCGGGAAATTAAAGATAAAACGGACATGAACAAAAAAATGGATGAAAAAATATATGCACTCATTGAAGCAAATTCCGCATTTGAAAACGCTCAGACGCTCGTTCCGGTTCTTTCCGAAGCAATTCCGAAAAATCCGGATGCATTGGATCTTGTTGTCCAGATTCAGACTCTGGCGACGGAAAAAAATGTCATACTTTCATCTCTCCAGATGGCGGATATTCCGCTCTCCACCCCGTCAGGATCAGCAACTCCGAAAAATCCAAAAAGTCTCTATGTGGAATTTCCTATCGTTTTTAGCGCGGAAGGTCCGTATCTTTCCGTCGTTTCATTCCTCAAGGAGCTCATAAACATGAGGAGAATCGTTACCGTCAGGTCTATGAATTTTATTCCTGCTAAGATCATGTATCCTCTCGCGTCTGATTCGGGAAAACCGGCAGTCATAAAAGTATCAATGAATCTTTTGGGATATTATGAAACACAATAACGATCGGGATCTTTTCCTCATCTCTGTTTTTACGTTTATTACAGTTTTTCTGTGGATTACATTCGAGCTTATTAAAACAACAAAAACCTCTACTGTCAGCTCTTCGGTACAGCAGTTGTCCATCCCCATCTCTTCTACCATTGACACTGATACGTTAAATGTATTAAATAGTAGAAAACGTTATTGACCGACCCGTATGTTTGTTCCTAAAAAGATCCCCACGCTTTTGGCTTTATTTATCCTCTTTTTTACCATTGGAGTCATAAGTGTCGTGATACAAAAAGTAACATCAAGCCAAACGAATGCGTCTGGGCCGCTGGAACCGAAAAATCTCATGATTACCAATATAAGCGATACGTCCTGCAAGGTTATATGGCAAACAGCAATCCCTGCGTCGGGCTTGGTAACGCTCACGTCAAAAACCAGCACAAAAATCACGGGGTATGACGAACGGGATGTAACGGGTAAGCTGAATAAATATGCTACTCATAGCGTTTTGATAAAAAATCTGCAGCCAAATACCACCTATGACATGACGGTTGTGTCCGGAGGAAAAAAATTTCCCGCGAAAGACAAACCCTATACCATCCAGACAGGACCGACTATTACGGATACGACGGTAGCAGGATTTGAACCGTCGTATGGCATGGTAAAAACAACGGAAGGAAAACCCGCAACCGGAGGACTGGTCGTTATCACCCTTGAGGACAGTCAATCCGTATCCACGCTTATCACTCCATCAGGATCATGGGTGGTCCCTTTGAATTTTATCCGGACAAAAGACCTTTCCCGGTATGTCCCGGCACGGGAAAAAATGACGGAAGCAATTACGGTGTATTTCGATGCGGAAAAAACCGATAGTCTCACTGATACGGAAAATGATTCTCCGGTTCCGGATATGACAGTCGGCAGTTCGTACGATTTTCGAAATAAAGAGGCGAGAAATAAGACAAATACTCCTCTCTCGGACACAATGAATACAAACCAAGGGGCAGTATTGGGTAATCAGGCTCCGTCCGGTTCTCCAACGCCTCAAAAAATTGGCGGCGTTATGATTACTGCCCCCGTTCAGAACGCGTCCCTCGTGTCCACCCGTCCGCTCATCCAGGGAACAGGAATACCGGGTAAAACCATTACCATCACTTTAGGAATTACAAAACCTATAATCGGGAAAACGACTGTCGGAACTAACGGTCTCTGGTCATATACCCCAAAAACTGCTCTTTCAGTCGGAAAACAGAGTGTCACGATTACGACTGTTGATGAGAAGGGGAAATCCATTGCCCTTACCACCCTGTTTACGATTCTTAAAAGCGGTACACAAGTCTTAGGCGATGCAACGCCGTCTGCTACCCTTGAGCCGACGCCTGAAGAAGCAACTCTTGCTGCCCAACCTATGCCTGAACCGGGATCAACGCTTCCCACAATACTTCTTATACTGGTAAGCGTGGGGATGGTCGCAGGCGGAGTGATGTTACTTCGGTGATTGGCTTTCTTCAAGTGACATTTGTATAAACCCGTGGATCTGTTCAAAGCTTTCCGTGGGCTCAAGGGCATACCGCTGGTATGTATCAACCGGAGCTTGGGTAAGATACGGTTCAATGGAAATCTTCTGAATATCCTCTGGCTTTATCCCCATGCCAAGTTTGCCCAGAGCCAACAGTTGCCCGACTGTGAGGTCCGTTTTTGTCGCTTTGTCAAAAAAATGAAAAAGTTGGATTGACATATCCGGGTGATACCACGGAGAAAGAGAAAGAATTTTTGTTTTGACCGCTATGATCACGTCCTGCTGACGCCGCCCGCGGGCAAAATCATTCCCGTCCCCGCCTTCCGCGTGTCTCGTGCGTACGTACATGAGCGCCCGGCTTCCATCCATATGCTGCAGTCCTTTTTCAAACGTCAAAGTCTGGTAACGGCAGCGATACGTCAGGTCGCCACCGCACTCATCGTTTTCTTTACCTGCTATCGGGTATTGGGTATCCGTAAATGCAGCCGGTACGACGACATCAATACCCCCTATGTAATCAATAAGGGTTTCGAATTGTGAAAAATCAATAACCATTGCATAGTGGATTGGGACACCCGCAATGTCCTCAATAATAATTTTTGAAAGGGTCAACCCCCCTCCTTCCTTTTTTGCCTCTCCGTAGTGGTATGCACTGTTGACACGGTCTTTCAAGGAATCCGACCAGACATCGCGGGGTATGGAAATCAAAGCAAGCCTTTTTTTTGTCAGGTGGAACGATATGACGATGATCGTATCGGTCAAATCCGGACCCTCATGAATTCCTCCGCCTACCCCCAAAAGAAGAATATTTACCCTTCCGTTGTCAGATTTCACCATTGCTTCTCCGTCGGTAGCCAGTTGAAACATGGAAACCGGTGTTAGTCCGAATTGTTTTTTAGCGGATTTTGTAAATCGTATTATTTGAACAACCAAGATAGCACAACCTATAATGAGGGCTACAGCTATAATCAAAGATACTGTCCGCCTTAGTGTTCTACTCATACGAAGAAACCGCTTCAACTAACCGTAAAAATTGTTCCGGATCCAAACTCGCTTTGCCCACGCCGACACCGCTGATTGAGGGCTGGGATAGAAAACCCGGTAACGTTGCCTCTGTAACGCTCCCGCCGTATAAAACGGGGATATCATGATTTTTCTCTGAAATTTCCCTGCAGATCTGATTTGAAATAGCCGGATCTTCAGCCTTTCCGCTTCCGATTGCCGTTTGTGGTTCATACAGTACCAGAGCAGCATTTTCTGGAATCCGCTGATTCACCCCTTCTACACAATAAATTATTTTTAATCCCCGGGAAGCTGCTTCCTGTGCTTTCTTTTGTAATTCTTCTTCTGTTTCATGAAAATACCGCCGCCTTTCAGAGTGTCCGATAATCACGTATTCAACTAACCCTTTCAGCATTTCTGCGCTTATCTCACCGGTAAAGGCACCGTTTGGAAATGATGAAATAGTTTGAGCGCCCAAAAAAATAGGAAGCGCTGCTTTTTCAATTTCATCTTTCAATAACGATAATACCGTATAGGGTGCACAAAGAATAATTGTCAGATTATCAGGTGTTTTTCTGAATTTGAACTGAAAAATCCAATTTTTCGCCTCATCAACCGTTTTATTGCTTTTCCAATTTGCAACTAAATAGAGTTGTTTCATACCGGGTAGTAGTTCCGCACTGCATCGTTTTACAACGATGCGAAGACGGACTGTACGTTCATGTATTTATTTCCTCCTGTTGTATTCACGCTTGTGTATTGCCAGTGTAGGTTCGCATCGTAGTGCGGAATCACTACCTGGCATACCGGGTAGTGAAGTTTCGATCTTTGCTTTTACGCTGTCGAGACTTCAATGTTCCTCGTTCTTATACGTTCGCTTTATATAACCAGATAGCATACAATTTTCGGCAAAGAACGAAAGCGTATCGAAACTCTACTACCCGGCGTGTGGTAATATTATACGTTATGACAATATCACTTCTCAATGATTTAAACAAAGATCAGCAGGAAGTCGTGGTTCAGACCGAGGGGCCGATCCTCATTTTAGCAGGAGCCGGAAGCGGCAAAACACGGGTTCTCACATATAAAGTTGCGTATCTTATTCAGGAAAAACATATTGATCCCTCACGTATCCTCATGGTGACATTCACCAATAAGGCCGCCGGAGAGATGAAAAAAAGAATACAAGAACTCCTCTCTTTTACCCCTCGTAGCCCCGCGAAGCCTTTGGCGAAGTGGGGCGAAGTGGGGCCGTTTGCCGGCACCTTTCATTCATTCTGTGCAAAAATTCTCCGGCGTGAAGGAAAATTATTGGGGATACCAATCAATTTTTTGATCTATGATCAGCAGGACCAACTGGATATTGTCAAAGATGTGATGAAAGAGCTGGACATATCACAGAAAAATTTTAATCCGGGCGCGATTCTCCACACAATCAGTGAAGCCAAAAATGAACTCATTACGGCTGCCGAGTATCCCCAATACAGCAGGGGGTATTTCCAGGAGGTTGTTGCCCAAGTGTATCTTTCCTATCAGAAAAAACTGCGGGAAAATACGGCGCTGGACTTTGACGATCTGTTGAGCCTCACCGTACAACTATTTCAAAAATTTCCGGATATTTTGGGGGCGTATCAGGAAAAATACCGATACATCCTCATCGACGAATACCAGGATACCAATAAAGCCCAGTATGTCCTCTCAACGCTTCTTTCAGGCCGCTATAAAAATATTACGGTTGTGGGAGATGCGTCACAAAGCATTTACCGGTTCCGCGGAGCGGATTTTCGGAATATCGTCAATTTTAAGTCGCAGTATCCGGATATGAAACAATTCCATCTGGAACAAAATTACCGCTCAACCCAAACCATACTTGATGCGGCCCACGGGGTGATTTCCAAAAATACCAGCCACCCTATCCTCAAACTTTGGACGGAAAAAAAAGAAGGACCCGCAATTACTCTGTATGAAGCCAGAACCGAACATGATGAAGCAACGTTTATCACAACGACAATCCTTCAGAGCAATCAGCCGTTTAACGATTTTGCAGTTCTTTATAGGACCAATGCCCAATCCCGCGTGATTGAAGAAGCGTTTCTGCATGCAGGCGTTCCGTATACGCTTGTTGGTGGAACGCGGTTTTATGAACGCAGAGAAATCAAGGATGTCCTTTCCTACCTCCGGCTTATTGTTCACCCCAAAGACACCGTTTCTTTTAAGCGTGTGGAAAAATTAGGGAAAGGCAGAATGAAAAAATTTCTTGATTGGAAAACACACATGGATGCGGATAATAAACTTGTATCCTTTTCCACGTTGGAATTCCTGGATACGGTTCTTGACGTTACTGGATATTTGGATTTGTATGATGCCAATGTCCAAGAGGAAGCATACCGGTTGGAAAACATTAAGGAACTCCGATCCGTGGCAACTGAATTTCCCGTCCTTTCGGAATTTCTCGATACGGTAGCTCTTCTTGAACAGGAACCGATACCTGACAGGTTGAATAATTCAAAAAGAACAAATGTCGTAACGCTTATGACACTCCATGCGTCAAAAGGTTTGGAATTCCATACAATTTTTTTGATTGGTATGGAAGAAGGGCTATTTCCGCACAGCCGGTCTCTTATGGATAAAGAAGATCTGGAAGAAGAAAGGAGACTCTGCTATGTAGGAGTAACGCGCGCTAAAGTGAAGCTGTATCTTTCCTATGCAAATAGACGTCTGTTTTTTGGGACACGGACCCAGAATATGGTATCTCGGTTTATTGCGGATATACCGGAATCGTTACTGGAAAAACAAATATCGCTTGACCCCTCCAGAGGATTTCGGGAAGATGAGTATCTCCTGTAAAATCACACTTGTCATTCCGGCCTCCGAGCCTGCCTGCCGGCGAGGCAGGCCGGAATCTTAAGATGCCGGATCATGTCCGGCATGACATCTTAGATTGGAATACCCTGTAAATTTCTGGAGTAATTAATTGATAAAAATCTTTAGAATAACAAGGATAACAGTTCCTACTACAACAAGCGTTGACAGGATGACCTCCATCATGAGAAATACCCTTGCTATCCCTTTTACGTGGCTGAAAGAAAAAATGTCGGGGATCAACCGGATATCGATTGGCAACATATCATCACACCCCATTGTACCACAAGAAAAAAACATGAGATAATAACGATATGAAAAAGAGCAGTTTAACCGTCCGGCCTGCAAATCCGGATGATTACAAACGTTGGAATACGGCTGTGTATCACCCCTTACAAACATGGGAATGGGGGGAATTCCGGCAAAAAATGGGGATCGATGTAGTTCGGCTGATTGTTGAAGAAGAGGAAAAAAAATCCCAATGCTGGCAACTCACGTTCCACAAAATCCCCCATACTCCGTTTACCATCGGCTATTTTCCCAAAGGCCCGATGCCGGATAAATGCATGCTCAATGAACTTACTAAGCTCGGGAAACAGAAAAAGGCTATCTTTATCCAGTTGGAACCCAACATCACAAACAATTTTCAATTTTCAATTTTCAATTTTCAATTAAAAAAATCCCATCACCCCCTTTTTACCACATATACATTCGTTCTTGATTTAACCCAATCTGAAGAAGAGTTGTTGAAAAATATGCACAGCAAGACCCGCTACAATATCCGCCTTGCCCAAAAACACGGGGTGGTTGTCAAAGAAGATTCGAGCGACGGTGCGTTTCAATCATATCTGGCTCTTTCTGAAGAAACGACACATCGCCAGGGATTCTTTGCGCATAACCAAACGTACCATCAAACCATGTGGGATACGATGAGAATCAACGGCACTGCCAGGCTTTTCACGGCCACCTACAATCATGAAATTATAACCGTGTGGATCATTTTTTGCTTTCAAGACACGATGTATTATCCGTATGGCGCCTCCTCCCGAAAATATCGGGAAGTTATGGCTCCCAATCTCATGCTGTGGGAATTAATCCGGTGGGGAAAAGCAAAAGGGCTTAAACAATTCGATCTGTGGGGCGCCATGGGTCCGTCAACTGACGGATCAGCTGACGGACTTGACACCAATGACCCGTGGTACGGTTTCCACCGGTTTAAAGAGGGATACTCTCCGGATCTTGTGGAATTTGTGGGATCGTATGACATGGTCATCAATCCGATTTTGTATAAACTGTATTGCATCGGAGATTCTGTACGCTGGAAAATATTAAAATTACGATCAAAATTATAAATCACAATTTTCAAATCACAATTTTCAAAGAAATTTCAAATCACAATTAATCAAACCTAATCCCGCTCTGCGGGACTATTGAAAATTGAAAATTGAAAATTGAAAATTTCAGCGTGGAACTCCAACAGTCTTCTCTCTACAAAACATACATTGAACGCCTCAGATGGACCGTAGTTACCCTTGACGGAGTCAATATATTTTTGAAGCACATCCCTTTTTTTGGTGTCCTGGCAAAAATCCAACGGCCCCCAACACTGCCGTATATCCCGAAGCTTATTCTGATTCTTCAAAAACATAACGTACGAAATATCATTCTTGAACCGACGATTGATACTGACCCGATAAAATTTCAGGAAAGTCTCCGGAGTCTTTCAAAATTTTTCAATATCCACAAAGAACCGTTCCTTCCGACAAAGACACTTCTTGTTGACCTTACCCAATCGGAGAAAGACATATTCAGAGCATGTACCGAAGCCAAGCAACGGGGAGTTCGGAGAGCCCAAAAACATGGTGTTATAGTCAAAGAATCCAAAAGTATTAAAGATCTCATGCATATAAAAAATAAATCTGCAGGGTTTTTAGGAGGAATCACAACGTACGGCATTGATAAACTCTGGGATCTTTTTTCCCCAAACCATGCAACCATCCTTTTAGCATATGCTCCGTCATCCCGGCCTCTGAGCCGGGATCTTATGTCTACAAAAAAGATGCCGTATCTCCGCCAGCTGGCGGACCGGCATGACAATATTATCGGCGGTGTTCTCCTCCTCTTCTGGGACCATATCGCATATTACTGGATTGCAGGAGCAACAAAAAATGGGAAAAAACTTTTTGCTCCGACGTTTCTTGTATGGGAAGCTTTAAAATTATCAAAAAAAAGAGGGAACAAACAATTCGATTTTGTCGGTGTCTTTGATGAGCGCTCGCCAAAACAATTTACGTCGTGGCATGGATTTACCAAATTCAAAGAAGGCTTTGGAGGAAAACCCCTTTATTATCCTATTCCTCCTATTACTTCCACGCTTCGCAGATGAGCCGGAATTCGCAGAAATCACAGTGCTTGCCCGGTGTCGGAGAAAAATTACTTGTGCGTATGTCTTCTGCTGTTTTTTGAATCTCCTGACGGACCTGCACGAGTTGCTCTTTGCTTCGTGATCCTGATATTTTCTCCTGACCTTCCAGAAAATAAAATGAAACAATGACATTCTCCGGCTTTTGATCATATAATCCTTTTTCACTTGCAGCCAGAGCATATACGGAAAGTTGAACGTCATTTGCGGGATCCCGTTTTTTGGGAGCCGATCCGGTTTTGTAATCAATAATCTCAAGCTTGCCCTCTGGGGTTTTATCAACCCGGTCAATTTTTCCGCCAAGAGTTAACGAAGAACTCATTTTAATTTTAAACGGTTGTTCAAGAGCAATAACGTTTGTTTTTGGATCAAATCCTTTATCATAAAATTCCTCTAAAAGCTCAATGCCATGTTTTTTCATTTTTTCTTCATACCCTTTATCTTTGTATCCGACGGATCGCCAATGATGTTCAAAGAGTTTGAGGAGCAAATCTTTCTTTGGCACAACCTTTCGTTTTACTTGATCATAAAACGCATAGAGGGTTTTATGAATGGTATCCCCAAACGAAAGCGCTGCTGAGGGAGGGACGGGAATCCTCAGAACATAACGGTATTTATACTGCAGAGGGCATTTCTGAAATGTTTCCGCCCGCGAATAGGAAAGGTAATTCACGGGTTGTTTGATATGCAGAACTTCTTCTTCTTTCTGCTTTGTCCAATCAAGAAGCAACAGTTGCTTTTCTTTTTCTTCCGGCTTTTGAAGTAGTGACTCAACGCTATCCTGCCCCATCGTCTCAACCACAAACGGGGAAATTTTTTTCTCCCGTTTTCCCTCTCCGTAATATTTGGCTGCAGTGAAAAAAAGAACATCGCAGGCCCGCGTCATCCCGACATAAAAGAGCCGGCGCTCTTCTTCGGTATGATAGTCGCCTTGCGGTAGAATCTCTTTAATCAATTCATCCGGTATGGGTATCTGTTCGTGTTTTTCCGTTGTCGGAAACCTCGCGCTCACGAGATTGACCAGAAATACAACCGGAAATTCCAGACCTTTAGAGGAATGCACTGTTAGAATGTTTACCGCGTCATAGGTATTCCAATCCATGTTTGAGGCAAGCGGCGATTCCCCTATGTCCATGGACAAATCCAGCCAGTCAACAACGGAAAAAACACTCGCGTCGTCATGATCCGTTTCATAGGTTTTGAGCTTATCGAAAAATTTCGCAATATTTTCTGCAACCCGTTCCTCTTTTTGTGTTTTGTAGGAGGTAAATGTCTGTAGAAGTCCTGATTCTTCGAGAAAATAATAGAGAATCTGCCCCGCTGTTTCTTTTTTGATGAAAGACAGATGTTTAAGAATGAGAGTGATCAATGAAGCAATCTTTTTTCCTCCATCAGCGGTTATGTGGACGGTATTATTGGTCGGATTGGTTAAATTGGTCGGATTGGTCTGATTATTTTGTACTAACTCGCAAACTTCAAACAGCGACATCCCCTGCCCTCTGGCATATGAGATTAGACTCGCAATATCCCGCGCAGGAATTTGAAAATGATCCATGGACAAAACGCGGAACAGTGAAACAGTGTCGTTTATGTCATAGAGAACTTTGAGATAACAAATAAGGTCTTTTACTTCCGGCTGCCTGAACAGCTGTCCCGGACCTAAAAATTGGTATGGAATTCCGCTTCGGGCTAGTGCCCGGACAAACGGTTCGGCGTGATTATTTGCCCGCACCAGTATCGCAAAATCTTTCCACTCATATAATTTTTTCCTATCATTCTGAATTCTAGATTTTAAATTCTGAATTTCTTTTACCACCTCTTCCGCCTCATTCTCCACCCTGTCAGCGTACAACAGTTTTATCGATGTTCCGTTTATTCTCCGGATACATTCAAGTTTTTTGTCAATCTTCTCAACCGCCTCAAGCCGGTCTGGGTTGTTATTTTGAATAAGTTGATACGATCGGTCAAGGATTTCTTTCGTGGAGCGGTAATTTTTCGTAAGTACGACAATTTTTGCCTTCGGAAAATGCTTCCGGAATTGTATAATGTTGGAAATCGCCGCTCCCCTCCACCGGTATATCGCCTGATCATCATCTCCTACTACCGTGATGTTCTGTGTGGTTCCTGCCAAAAGCATTGCTAACTCATTTTGGCTAAAATTCGTATCCTGAAATTCATCAATAAGAAGATACCTAAACTGCTCCTGATAATTTTTCAGAATATTTTTCCGCGTCCTGAATAATTTGAGCGTGTACGTAATCAAATCTCCATAATCCATTACTCCGTGTTTTGTCTTCAACTCCTCATATGTCCTATATGCATTTGCTAATTCTTTATATTTATCAAGGTCTTCCTTTTCTTCGTCCTTTATTTGAGTTTTGGATTTTGGGATTTGTTTGAGCTTTGGATTTTGGGATTTGGATTTTACCCACTCCATATATTGATTTGGTGACACGTCCTCATCTTTCAGTCTTGAAAAATGCTGTATCATTCCGCTGATGAATTTCGTCGGATTCCCTAAAGGACGGAAATAGGAAAGATCAAATGCAAAAAGGTTTGTACGGAAAAATTGGATCGTGACTGCCTCCGTCATGAGTTTAAAATTCGGATCCAGTCCGATTGCCAGTCCCTCATTCCGGAGGATCCGGTCGCAAAATGAGTGGAATGTGGAAATCCACATTTGGATGACGCCGTAAGGAAGAGCTAAATCTACGCGTTCTTCCATTTCACGGCTGGCTTTTTCAGTAAACGTGAGAGCTAAAATTTCTTGCGGTTTCGCTTGGCCTGAAGAAATAAGGTATTTAATCCGTTCGGTAATAACCGTCGTTTTCCCGGTTCCTGCTCCGGCAATAATAAGTAAGGGGCCCTCCCCAAACTCCACCGCCTTTTTCTGTTCTTTATTTAATATTCGATCTTGAATCAATATTTTCATCGTACAGGCATTATAACGTGCAGACAAAAATATTTCGACAATTCATGACAAATTGGTATAATAGGATGCATGAAACAGGCAGGAGATATCAAAATATCCCTTCATAAAATATATTCAACTGACGGAATAGAACTAGATAGTATTTTATTTGAACCTCGAAAGAAAACAAAAAAAATAATTATCCATGTTCACGGAAAAGAAGGTCATTTTATCCAAAATCATTTCGTTGTAATAATGGGAAATAGCTATCCCCTTTCGGGATATGCGTTTTTAACATTTAACAACCGCGGCCATGATTACATGGCAGATCTTATTAAAAAAACTTCAACAGGATATATCTGGCAACAAGGCGGATCCATGTTTGATATTCTTGAACATGCTCTGTTCGATATTCAAGGAGTCATCGATTATATTCAAGCACTAGGCTATACCGATATTACCCTCCAAGGCCATAGTTTAGGGCCACACAAAATTTGCTACTATATCGTAAACACCCCAAATCACTCTGTTTTAAGACTTATCCTTTTTACGACAGCCGATGTCAGATATCAATTCGATTCGAGTGTTCCGGATTGGCAAAAGTATTCTCTTATTGCAAAACGGATGATTGACGAGGGAAAAGGTCAAGATCTCATGCCTATACGTCTATGGAGTAATTGTCCTATCTCTGCATCATCATTTTGGAATTATACAAATCCAGATACGAATTGTTTTGTATTTAACGGCACACATCCTGAAAAGGAATATAAGAATTTCAATAAGATTACATTGCCTATCCTCGTGGTGAATCCGGAACACGATGTCGCAACCGGTATTCGTCAAGAAAAAGCTCTTCAACTCATTAAAGAGCGATCAATCTCAAAACATATCGAAACTCACATGATCAAAGACGCTGTCCATAACTTCCTCGGAAAAGAAAATGAATTGGTTGCCCTTATTACAACGTGGTTGAAAAAATCTCAATGACAAAACAAGATGGAATAATTGTCGGTATTGGGGGACTTCTATTCATCCTTGTTGCGCTTTTTACGCCGATCGGAGCACTGTTTCTTGTAGTTGTTGGAATTATCGCATTTATTACCTACAAACTCGCCCATCCGAAATCATAATTTCCATTCCGAAGTCATAATTTCCATAATCGTGCTATTAATATTCACTAAATGCTCTCTGGTAATATTTTCATCTTGATCATTTGCTACTATGATTCGAATCATGGTAGCAAATACCAATAAATTTATTACATAACATATAAACCATAGATTAAAATGAGCTCTGACTTTTCACCTTTTCTATCCAACGTTTTTTTCTCCATTCACCAAGATTCCGGTTATATGGGATAAATATTTCAGCTAAGATATCATCGATTTTATTCAGAAATGATACAAACTTTTCCTGCTTTAGTAACACTGATAAAACCATAACATATCCTCCATTGCCGCTTTCTAGCATTCGTCCTACACGATTTACCGTTCCGTAGCTTACGTGCAAAAGTTGTGCTATTGATCTATATTGGTATTGTTTCATAAGAAGCAAAGCTATAGACAGTCGCTTGGCTAACATTATTTTTTCAGTTGGAGAAAGCAAATCGTTTATGAGTTTTGATACGTGATTTCTGTTTTGAACCATACTGATACTATCCAGAAATACTTCATACATCCGTTCTTCAATTTCTTTTCGTAATCGGTATTTTGATATCTGAGCCATGATTTTTACCTCTCTCTATTCTATGCTACCATGATTCGAATCATGGTAGCAACTATCATTTCTCCATTCTCCGTTCTCTATAAAAGAATACATAAGGTTTAGATCTTAATGTCGATTAAAGGAATGGCCCATTCGAAATTTATTCTTCTTTCGCAGTCCCCAAAGCTCTCGTTGAGGAGAGTTTTTGTCCGAGCTGGGCAAAACCGGAGGACACGGTGTTCATGGAATTATATGCGTTGGTCACGTGTTTGCCTAATACGCCTAAACTTTCATCAATTTTTCCGTAATCTTTTTGAATAGCGCGCAGAAGTCTAAACACTTCCTGCGATTTCTGTTCCAGCTCTTTTCCCTGGAATGAAAGAAGGAGTACCTGAAGGTGCGCATATAATGTATTGGGAGATACGGGATACACACGGGATTTCCGGGCAATTTCCATCACTTCAGTCATGTTTACAATTTCGTAATAGACTGATTCAGAAGGAATATACATGAGAGCAAAATCCATGGTTCCCTCTTCAGGGAGAATATATTTTTTGGAAATATCGCTGATGTGTTTTTTCAGATCCGCGATAAAATCTTTTTTTGCCTGCTGTCTCTCACTCTCTGTTTCTCCTTTATGCATTTTGCTAAAATTCTCCATAGGGAATTTAGAATCAATGCATAGAAGCCCCGCGTCAGTTTTTAATACAGCATCAACTTTCAGTCCTGACCGGAACTGGTATTGAAGATGAAAAGAATTTTTCGGAAATGTCTGCCCTATCATATCCGACAGAACCTGTTCCCCGATATTGCCACGCAGTTTTGGCGACTGGAGAAATTCCTGCAAACTGCGGATTCCTTTCCCGACCTCCGACATCTCTCCTAAATTTCTCTTCAAATCCCCGATGACACGGGCTGCAGTATCCAGCCTGTCATTGAGCTGTTTACTGTTTTCCTGAAGCGCTTTTGTCATGTCTGAAGTCGTCCCGCGCATCGTGTCGTGGAGTGTTTTATTGGTTGCGTCAATGGTCACCTGCATAGACTTAAGCCACTGGAGAAGCGCTTTGTTCTCATCGGTTTTGGTGATCTTGGATAGTTCAGATTTAACAATGTAAATAAGGAGAGAGAAACCAATAATAATGCTTGCCAATGTCAGAAGCGTTTGAGGATCCATGGTTGCACCATTGTAGCAAGTATATATTTTTTCTCAAGGCCTCCCCCTGCAGTACTGCAGGGGGAGGCCTTATGAAATATAATAAACGTATGCANNTTTATTCTCCGGTCATGTAACCTCCGCCACCCTTTTTATATTGCGCTTCTTGTCCTATGCCTTATTTCCATTGAATATACATCCCTCAAAATGCGGAAAGCCAGGTAATCAATTCTTCCTTGAGAATTAAGGCTAAATCGGAGTTATTCACTTGATCCGGTTAGTACGACATCTGCTTTGGGTTTGTTGCCGAGAATTTCCGGAAAAAACTTTCTTTGAACTACATCCTGACCAGAAACTTGTACCATTACATTAATTGGTTCGCGGTCTAATATGGTAGGGTACGAATGAACATTGGATGTTTTCTGAATTACGGTTCTTAGGATTCTTTTTGTTCCTAAAGAATCCGCCATATCCAACAAATTTGGCGTGCGTGTGATTACTTTTTCTTCTAAATAATGAATTTTTCTCTCTGGCGGTAAGGGTCTTGGTTTGGGTATGTCGCCAATTTGGATTGTTGCGGCATTTATTCTCAACTCTTTATTATCTAAACCATACATAAGACCGACAGCTCTTGGCCCTAGATTGGTAAAAGGCTGTTCTCTCATTGCCAGATCTGTAAACGGAACAGGCAGTCCTGCGTTAAATAGCTCACATGCGAGTTGTTCACGATCAGAAATATCATCTGAATCTTCTCCCCACATACTTCCAGCAGGAAACCAATCATTTAGCGATGAACTGCCGGCTCTATCATGCCAAATTACAGACGATCCACCTGGTACGGGTAATGCTGAGCCTCCTTTAGGGATTCTTCGTCCTCTAAACCCAGCCTGACATGATTCAGCATGCACCGCAACAGATCCATCATCAATTTTTACAATACCCAAAATAATCCGTCTACCCGATTTTATACCCTCTAACCTAGGATCTTTTGACTTGAGGCCATTATCTAAAATCAAAAATGGCAGAAATTCTCCTGGTGCAAGACTCTTCACATCCTGCGAAGTGGGATACTCTATGCGTTCACGAAGAGCATCCTGACTATCAGGCACAACCTCTTTCCACGGCCGTCCATGATAATGCTGACCAACCCATTCAGCATATAACGTATCAAATTCTCCAGTCAATTGTCCCGATGTCTTAATTTGCGCCATTCTTCCAGCCAAATCGGCGAGTTGTACCTCTCTAGGAATTAACGACTCCTTATTTGTTTGGGGAAGAACTTTATCTGTTTGTTCCAGTGTTTCTCTGTATATTTCAGCTACTCTATTTTGTAACTCTGCTTCTTTAGCAACGAATGTTTCTTCCAGGACTGTTGGTTTCACATCCTCATAAGGTATGATCCGCTCTTCTACAAAACGGGCAAGCGTATCAGCGCTTGTTTCAACCATGGAATGTAAATCAGGTTCTCTTGGGGTGCTCTCTAAAAGAAAAAAATATTGTACATCATCGGTTTTTGATTCTGGCATATACCTTGCCTTCATTATATAGGATTGTGGAATTGTTAAGCAACAGTTCTGTAAAATTAATCCATCTTGAGGGATAGCTCTAAAACGATTAGAATCTAAGCATGACACAAAAATTCTATATCACGACCGCAATCCCATACGTGAACGCACCTCCGCATATAGGGCATGCTTTGGAGTTTGTAGAGACTGATTGTGTTGCCCGATATCATAGATTGCTAGGAGAAGAGGTATGTCTTTTGTCCGGAGGCGACGAAAATGCTCTGAAAAACGTACAGGCTGCCCAAAACTCTGGAATCCCCATACAGCAATTCGTGGATACCAATTCGCACCTGTTTGCCGATCTTGCGAAAGCCCTCAATGTTGAATTTAATGTTTTTCAAAAAGGAAGCGACCATGTGCATCATTTCCCTTCAAGCCAAAAACTCTGGAAACTCTGTGAGAAAAACAATGATATTTACAAAAAATCCTACGAGGGGTTGTACTGTGTGGGTTGTGAAATTTTTTATACTCCTGAAGAGCTAAACGATAACGGCGAATGTTTTGAACATCCGGGGAAAAAATTAGAGATTGTATCTGAGGAAAACTATTTTTTCCGGTTATCTCAATATCAAAAACAGCTGATTGATCTGATAACAACCGATGCAATCCGTATTATTCCTGAATTTCGCAAAAAAGAAGTCCTGTCGTTTCTCAAACAGCCGCTTCAGGATATATCCATCTCACGGACAAATGAACGGGCGAAAAACTGGGGCGTTCCCGTTCCTAGTGATCCGACACAACGAATTTACGTTTGGTTTGATGCTCTCAATATTTACCAATCAGGAATAGGTTTCGGTTGGGATGAAAAAACATATAGCAAATGGTGGCCGGCGGATGTGCATGTCATAGGCAAAGGGATTATCAGGTTCCATGCAGTCTACTGGCCGGCATTTCTTTTATCAGCAGGATTGCAGCTGCCAAAAACCATTTTTGTCCACGGATATCTCACGGTAAACGGACAAAAGATGAGCAAATCTATAGGAAATGTCATTGATCCTTTCGAACTTGTCAAAAAATACGGAGCAGATCCTTTACGGTATTATTTATTGCGCGAAATTCCATCATATGATGACGGCGACTTTTCCGAACGGAGGTTTAAGGAACTGTATAATGCAGATCTAGCAAACGGATTGGGGAATACTATTTCTCGCTTAGCAAAATTGGCAGAAACTTCTAAGGTTGTATTTGATGAAACTAAATATCCAAAAGAGATTTATCGAAGCGAACAAAAAAATGCAATTGAAGATTTCCGATTTGATCTCATATTAAACAATATTTTGTTATTAGATTTAAAACCAATTGAAAAGCATATTGACCAAAAAGCTCCGTGGTTAATTAAAGACAAAAATGAATTGAAAAAAATATTACAAAGAGAAATAGATGATTTAAGGATGCTTGCTTATAAACTTCAACCATTTTTGCCGGAAACATCCAAAAAAATCCTTTCGCAATTCAAAGGACCGACAATTCAATCTCAACCGCCGCTATTCCCGAGAATACAGTAATATAATTTTCAAATCACAAATCACAATTTTCAAAGAAATTTCAAATTACAAATCTAAAACTTATTCCCTGCGAAGCAGGGACTATTGGAAATTTAAATTTGAAAATTGAAAATTAATGTTATGTTCATCGATACTCACTGTCATCTCACATTTCCGGAGTTTGATGAGGACAGAGCAACTATTATCTGCAATGCCAAAAAAGCAGGGGTAAAACAGTTTGTTATTCCCGGCGCAAGCATAGAATCCTCAAGAAAAGCTGTTTCATTTGTCCAAAGTTTTAAGGCCGGGCCTTGTTTTGCTTCTGTCGGCTGCCATCCGTATGAAACAAAAAATTTCCCTGACGTGAGGCAATTGGAAAAAATGATTGACGGGAATGTCATTGCCATCGGAGAATGCGGACTGGATTACCATGCATATAAAGGGTTTCCGGCAATCGGCAAAAAGGAGGAGCAAAAACAGCTGTTTGAAGAACAGCTCCGTCTTGCCCAAAAACACCATCTTCCGGTCATCATCCACTGCAGGGAAGCCTATCATGAAATATTTGATGTCCTTGACCGCCTTCCTTCTCTGCCACAGGGTGTGTTTCATTGCTTTTCCGGAGGGCCGGATGATGTTAGACACGTTCTTCGCCGGGGATTTTTCTTCGGCATTGACGGAAACGTCACATATTCCAAACAACTCGCACTCACTGTCCCGTTAATCCCGTTATCCAAGCTTCTTCTGGAAACTGATGCTCCGTATTTGCCTCCGGTTCCTCATCGGGGAAAACGCTGTGAACCGAAATATATTCCGCTTATTGCTAAAAAAATTGCGGAACTGAAAAACTGTAATGTCAAAAACGTGGAAGAACAAACAACAAAAAATGCTCAAAAATTGTTCGGAATATGATACAATGGAACAGCTTGTTTTTATGCGACGACTCATAGAAATTGCGATCCCTTTATCTGCATGGCTTCTCATCACAATGCCTCTGTGGCTTTCGTTTTGGCATCCTGCGCTTGTTGCGTATATCATCATCACGTTTGACATCTACTGGTTTTATAAATCATTTTCCCTTGCCTACTATGCTATACGGTCATATCTCACCATGCAGGCTCACATAAAAGTCGACTGGGTAACTGAGGCCAAAAAACTCAAGCAATTTTCAAAAATCCGTCATGTTATCATCATACCTGAATACAAAGAGCCTATCCATATTTTAAGGCGAACTCTTGATAGCCTTGTATCCCAGGATTTTCCAAAAAGACGCCTCTGTGTCGTTCTGGCCACGGAAAAAAAAGACAGTGAACGGGAGGAAACAGCCCGCATATTAACCAATGAATATGGAAAAAAATTCGGCAGGTTTATCGTCACAACCCATCCTCTCCGTACCGGAGAAGTGGCCGGTAAGTCTTCCAACATGGCATTCGCAGGCAAACTCATTACCGACTTGCTTCAAAAAGAACAGGTCAATCTTTCCTACACAACGGTAACTTCATGCGACGCAGATGCCATGCTTCACCCGAAATATTTTTCGTATCTTTCGTATGTTTTCCTTACGGATCCGGACCGGCAATACCATTTCTATCAAGGTGCGATTCTTTTCTATTCAAATATTTGGCGGATTCCCTTACCCAATAAAATGTTCAACACGATCGGCAGTATCTGGAATTTTTCGCTTCTTTCCCAATCTCAGCGGTTTATCAATTTTTCTACATACTCATTATCTTTAAAGACTGTTGTGGATGCCGGTTTCTGGGATACCGATGTCATACCGGAGGACTATCACCTGTATTTCAAAGTGTATTTCACCAAAGGAAAGAAAGTTGCGACCAAGGGGTTGTTTCTGCCGGTTTTGGTGGATGCAGCGGAAAGCCGCGGATTTTTCCGGACATTTGTCAACCAATATGAACAGTCAAAACGGTGGGCATGGGGAGTTTCAGATGTCCCCTTTGTTATTATGAGTGCGTTTACCCATAGGGAAATTCCTTTCGGCGACCGCCTGCGAAGAATAGTTCTTTTATTGGAACAACACATATTTTGGCCGAGCAACTGGTTTTTGCTTACCTTAGGAAGTACGCTTCCGCCCTTAGTCAATCCGGCATTTGCCCGTACGGTACTCGGGCATAATCTTGCCAGAATTTCTTCAGGAATTCTTACTCTTTCTACAATATTTCTTGTCATTGTTTTTGTTATAGACTGGCGCATTAAACCGCCCCGTCCGAAAGAATTTGCCATGTGGAAACTGCCTTTCTTATACCTCCAATGGTTTACGCTTCCCGTTATTTCGTTTTTCCTTTCCGCACTCCCGGGGCTGGATGCCCATACGCGGCTCATGCTTGGGAAAAAATTGGAATATCGGGTAACGGAAAAGGTATAATAAATATACAAATCCGAAGCACGAAGCACGNNTTTCGTATTTCGATATTCGAATTTCGAATTTTAATGTATGTTTCTAAATTTTCTATTTACCCATACCCCTCTTTTTTATTTTATCCAGAGTTTTTGGCGGGATGAGGCGTATTCCGTCCTTTTGGCCGGTCAGCCTTTGTCCGTAATCATCCAAAAATCATCGATAGAGCCACCTGTCTATTATGTGCTTCTTCATTTTTGGATACAACTGTTCGGCACCAGTGAAATTGCAACCAGGAGCCTTTCGCTTCTCGGATTTATGCTTGCGACCATTGTTGTCATAGAATGGGCGGATAAACTGTTTGGGCGCAGTTGGCTCTCAAAATTCATGCCGCTTTTTTTCTTTTTCAANNAAAAAATGGCGTTTGTACCGAATTGCGGTCATACTCGGCATCTATACGCACCTGTATTTGGGACTTATTCCTTTTGTCCATGTGATCCAGTATGGTGTTCAAAAAAAAGTATGGCGGCTCCTGAAAAAACCTTCCAGCCTGCTTCATGATCCGATGATCCGATCGATTGCTATTATTGGTGTTTGGTTTATTCCCTGGATCATCCGCTTGGCCGTTGAGGCACACAAGTTCAGGGAGTCATGGTACTTTCCTGTGGATATCCACCTCATCCGATCCGTATTGGGAAATATGTTTGTGGGGTATGAAGGAACACCGTGGTATGTATGGGGATGGACGCAACTTCTTTCTGTCGTTCTTTGTATCCTGTTTGGTATTGCGCTTATCCCGAAACAAAACAGAAAACATACCATTCAATTGTTCCTCATGATTTTTGTTCCCTTGTGTGTTGTCATCGGCATCTCCTTTATCAAGCCGCTTTTCGTGAATCGGTACCTCATCCCCGTCACGATTGCCCAAACTCTCCTCATCCCGTTTACCCTGAAAGCATTACCGGGTGCTACCATGCAAAAAGTCTTTGCAGGCCTTTTTCTTTCCGGTATACTGCTCTTTAACTGTTGGTATCCCCAACAGCACAAAAAACTGGACGTACGGACAATGTTTCAGGAAGTAAATCGCATAAAAACTCCCAAAGATCTGATCGTAGCATCCGATGCGATCATTTTTTTGGAAACCCTCTATTATGCTGGGGATAAAAAGAGCGTTCGTTTGTATAACCCGAATCATGTTCCGTTTCCCTGGTATGTCGGGGATTCCGTCTATTCTCCGAAGTTTCAACTGTCATCGCTTCCTCCGTACCCGATCCGCGCATTTTTTATCCATACCGACGGAACGTACACAGTCAGATATGCGCTTGACAGGTAATGATATGAAACTATTTGATTCTGTCTTGGCAGGAGTGAAAAAAGAATACGCTCTGTTTACGTCGCTCAATACGAACGCCATCATCCGCTGGTCGGGCAGAATGACGGTTGTACTGATATTGGCCTCTCTTGCGGTTCTTTTGATTTCCTACAATTCACTGCCTGCCCAGGTACCCCTCTGGTATTCAAAACCCTGGGGAACAGATCGGCTTGCCGAACCCCTTTGGCTTTTTCTTTTGCCGGGAGCAAGTTGTATCTGGCATATCATCAACTCCTTTCTTTCCATACATATCACGAAAGAACATCTGGTATTTTCTCAAATCCTTTTTTTAAGTTCACTTTTAGGAAGCATATTCTCCTTTGTCACATTGACCATGATTATATGGGTTATCAGCTGATTCTTTCCATCGTTACTGCATTTTTTCTTGCATTGACATCTACATATCTTATCACGCCGTATGTCATCACATTCGCCAAGCGTTTCGGACTTGTCGACAACCCGAAAAAAAGATACCACCCGGCTCACACCCACACGGGCATTGTTCCGAGGGCCGGAGGGTTAGCTCTTTTATCCGGCATTATTATTTCCTCCTTCATTCTGCTTCCCATGAATCGGTTGCTCATCTCTATCGCAATCTCTTCGGCAATCCTGGCTTTTGTTGGACTCCTGGATGATAAAAAGGATATTAATCCCTATATCCGGCTTATGACCAACGGTGTTGCGGCCTTCATCGTCATTGTGGCAGGAATTGGAGTACCGTATGTCACAAATCCGTTTACCGGCGGAATAATCTTTTTTTCAATGCTGCTTTCAAATTGTGTTGCTTTTATTTGGATCATGTGGACTATGAGCATCATCGGTTGGTCCTCCGGAGTTGACGGGCAGATGCCGGGGTTTGCGGCAATAGCGGCTCTGGTTCTTGGCATTCTGTCACTTCGGTTTAGTATCATTGATCCATCGCAAATTCCGGTGACGCTTCTTGCATTTATCGTTGCAGGAGCATTCGTGGGATTTATCCCCTGGAATTTTTATCCGCAAAAAATCATGCCGGGATACGGCGGAAAGACAATAGCCGGATTTTTTCTGGCTCTTCTTGGCATTCTCTCATACGCAAAACTCGGAACTGCAATATTAGTTTTAGGTGTCCCTATGATTGACGCCGTGTATACTCTGGTCCGAAGATGTATGAAACGCTCATCCCCTGTGATAGCCGACCGGGGGCATCTCCATCATAAGCTTCTGGAATTGGGATGGGGGAGGCGCAGGATTGCCTTGTTTTACTGGGGAGTGTCGGCTATACTTGGGATAATCGCCCTGTCAGTAAAAAGTCAGCAAAAAGTGTTTGCACTTTTACTGTTCAGCGTTATCATCGGAGGATTTCTTTTATGGGTAAACTTCTTTTCGCACTTCTCAAAACGGGTCGACCCAGACAATGGCTGAAAAACGTCGCGGTCGTAACGACGATTCTTTTTACCGGACAACTGTTCAATGAAAAAGCATTTACTGCTACAGTGTGGGCATTTGTCGCGTTTTGTCTTTTCTCCTCGTCTTCTTATTTTATCAATGACATTTTAGACATCCCAAAAGACAAAAAACATCCGTTCAAAAAATTCCGTCCCATCGCAAGCGGACGGTTACCCATACCGCTGGCGTGGGGAACGGCAATTCTTTTGTTGGGCATTGGTTTGTTTATCAGTGCCACATTGGGAAAATCTTTTTTTATTCTTGCTGTTGTTTTTATGCTATTACAATATAGTTATTCATTTTTTCTTAAACATAAAAGTATTATTGATATTTTGGCTATCACAGCGGCGTATTTTTTGCGTGTGTATGCAGGAGAAATGGCAACAGGCTATCACATATCCATATGGCTTGCCCTTGCTGCTCTGTCTCTTGCTTTGTTTTTGGCTATCGGCAAACGCCGTGCAGAACTCACCCTCATTCAGGGATATCAGGGAGTTCTGCCGAAAGACACGAGGGAGACGCTTTTGGGATACTCGGAAAAACTTTTAGATGCATTTACTGCAATGTTTTCCACCTCAACATTTATCACGTACGCATTTTATACCTTTTTGGAAAAACCATTGAACCGCGGATTTTTCTTTCACGGATACAATGAATTTGCCGGAGAACTCCCTGACCGAAAATGGATGATGGCAACCATTCCCTTTGTTCTTTTCGGCATCATGCGGTATATGCAGCTTATTTATGAGGGCAAAGGCGAATCACCGGAAAAAATACTGACCTCCGATCCCCCTCTTCTTTTAACCGTGATTCTCTGGGGAGTGAGCGTTTTCCTCATTGTGTACGGGATAGGAGGATAAAAAGAATTAAGAATGAACAATTAAAAATTAAGAATTAAAATAAATTATGATATGAAATTACATAATAAAGTAGCCATAATCACCGGTTCTTCAAGAGGAATCGGGAAAGCAACAGCAATGCTTTTTGCAAAAGAAGGTGCTCGTGTTGTAATAAATTACAAAACTCATAAGAAAGAGGGGCAAGCAGTTGCTTCTAGTATTGGTAAAGACAGATCTCTCTTAATACAAGCAGATATAACCAAAGAAGAAAATGTGAAAATGATGGTATCTGAAACAATAAAAAAATTCGGTAAAATAGATATTCTCATCAATAATGCCGGTGAAATACTCCGACCAGGAGATTGGAAATCTGATATCGATACGTGGCATAAAACGCTTGATATAAATCTTACGAGCGCATGGCTNNGCGTATACGTCTGCAAAAGCTGGACTTATCACCATGACCAAATCGTTTGCTAAAGAATTTGCACCAACAATTCGAGTTAATGCGGTTGCACCAAGTAACGTTACAACAGATATGACAAAAGGTGCCGGGAAAGAACTAATTGAACAATTCCAGCTTCAAACTCCGCTCAAACGCATTGCCAAACCTGAAGAGCTCGCCCGAGCAATTCTCTTTTTAGCATCAGATGATGCCAGCTACATCACTGGCCATATACTCGTCGTAGACGGCGGCTACAGTTTGAAATAAGAAGGAAAAATCTCATTTCACTTTATCTCTCTATCTCTTAACCTATTCCACTTTCTGTGCATACTGTGAGGAAATCCAGCCGCTCTTGGTAGCTTCGAATTGGATTTTGAACCAATCGCTTTTCTCTTCAAGAATTGAATATTTCTCCCCGGGTTTTACGCGGGTCAGTTCTGCCGATGTTGTAGCAGCATCAGCCCGTACCCGTAGAAATCCGGTCGGGGTGTCTTTGATAAGCGCGTATGGTTTGGTTGGATCAACGCTTGTTGATTTAGTCGGCGTTGCTTTAGGAGATCCGGTAGGGCTTCCTTTTGGAGTCGGTTTTGTGTCAATTGGCTTACCCGATGGTGTTGCGGTAACATCCGCTATTGGTGATGCGCCTCCCGGACCAAGGCTAAGCTTTATAGAAGCAATAAGCCTGTATCCTGCATTTAATTTTATTTTAATGGTTCGGGTCGAAAATCCCCGGGAAACAACGGATAGCGTATGGTCTCCCGGAGTAACATCGGAAATGATCATGGGTGAAACACCTTTGGGCTCATCATCCAAAAGGACATTTGCTCCGTCCGGGGTTGTTACAACGGAAAGTTCGGACTTTTTCCCTGTCATTTTTTCAAGCCACAAAACATAAGAAGATGTCGTCAAATCAGATTCTGAAAGAGATACATCTACATAAGTCAGGGTATTTGGGGAAATTTTTATTTTTTCCTGAAAATTGGCCAGTGTCACGGCTCCGGTATCCGGAGTAATTTTTAATGTATATTCACCGGAGTTGATTTTATACGAGGTTTTGCCGATCGGCGTTCTTCCTATGTGCTTATCATCCAGAAACACGCTGGCTGACGGTTGGCTTTCCACTTTCAGTTCCCCTTGCTTGGGCGTTCGGGACCGGACAACCGTGATGACGATGCCCATTGCGACAAAAAGAAAAACAATGCCTACCAGAAACCCAACCTTTTGCTTCATGTTGGCTTGTATAGTAGCACATTGGTGCAACAAACCGCAATATTTCGAAGATTCCCAATCGATTTGCTACCATGATTCGAATCATGGTAGCACGAATACAATTGACATTTTATTTTTCCCGTGTTCTTTGATAATAAGCAACGTCGTACTGCGTAATAAGCGATAAAGGAGTCTGCAGGTGGTCAAGCGAAAACCAGTCAATCTCATCGCATTTCTCCGGCTCCATAATTTTCGGGATATTCCCATCTTTTAATTTCGCTAAAAATGTCGATGGCACCCAATGCTGTTTGTCAGATGGAATAATGTGATTTGCTGCCGGAAATTGTTCTAACAGATCAATGTCTACCCCAAGCTCTTCTCTGATTTCCCTATGAATCGCATCTTCGAGTGTTTCATTAAATTCGACAGCCCCGCCCGGCACTTCCCAGCATCCCCGTTCATTTGACGCGCGCTGGCTCCGCTTGCATAAAAGTACTTCTCCTTTGTCATTGAGAATCATCGCCCCGACCGATACGCCGATATAATCAACCCCGCGTTTCATNNCCGCCCATTCCACCAGCTCCCGGAGGAGGTGGCGGAGTTTTTTCAGGAAGATCTGTTACCAACGCTTCCGTGGTCAACACCATCATACCAATTGACGCTGCGTTTTGAACAGCCGTTCGGGTAACTTTGGCCGGATCCAAAATTCCCGCTGTCAGCATGGATCCGAATTGGAGTGTCATTGCATCGAATCCAAAATCTATAGCTTTATTGTCTTCTATGGTTTTGAGGACCCATCCGTCGTCAGCTCCTGCATTTTTGGCAATCCACCTCACCGGCTCGCCAAGCGCTTTATAGAGAATATCAATTCCTGTTTTTTCATCTTCACTCTTCAGCGTATCTTTGAGCTTCAAAAGTGCGGTTCGCGCGCGCAAGAGTGCCACTCCTCCGCCAGGAACGATTCCCTCTTCAAGAGCTGCCTTTGTGGCAGCAACTGCATCATTAACACGCTCCTTTTTATCTTTCAGTTCAATTTCTGTGGCGGCTCCGACATTGATAACCGCAACCCCTCCTGAAAGCTTGGCCAACCGCTCCTGGAGCTTCTCTTTATCAAAATCGCTGGTTGAATCATCAACTTCCAGCCTGATCTGAGCAATTCTTGCAGTGAGTCCTGCTTTAGGCCCTTTCCCCCCGATTATCCGGCAGTTTTCTTTATCTGCCCAAACTTTATCTGCCCGTCCACAGTCTTCAACCGTGATGTTTTCAAGTTTCCGTCCGGTATCTTCAGAAATGACGGTTCCACCTGTTAGAACTGCAATGTCATCAAGTATTGCCCTTCTCCTGTCACCAAACCCCGGAGCTTTCACAGCAAGTACGTTAAATGTCCCCCGAAGTTTATTCACTACAAGTGTTGCCAATGCCTCTCCGTCAATCTCATCGGCAATAATGACAAGATTTTTGGAAACCTTAATAAATTTTTCCAAAAACGGCAGGAGGTCGGAAATTGCGGAAATTTTTTTGTCGGTAATAAGAATGTACGGATCTTCAATTTCCGCTTCCATTTTGTCAGGAATTGTAACAAAGTAGGGGCTGGCATATCCTTTATCAAACTCCATCCCCTCTTTATACTCAATTTCCATCGTCAGACCTTTGCCTTCTTCTACCGTCACCACGCCGTCTTTCCCGACTTTTTGAAGAGCCTCTGCAATCATTGACCCGATTTTGTCATCCTGAGCGGAAATCGTTGCAACTTTTGCTACATCAGCGTCTTTTACGGTCTTGCTCATCTTTTTAATCTCGGAAACAACACTTTCGACACCTTTTTCTATCCCGACTTTTAAAATCATCGGGTTGGCGCCGGCTGTGACATTTTTAAATCCGGCATTAATGATTGACTGGGCAAGAAGAGTGGCAGTCGTTGTACCGTCTCCCGCCACATCATTGGTTTTGCTGGCCGCCTCTTTGACCAGTTGCGCGCCCATATTCTCGAATGCATCCTCAAGATCAATTTCTTTCGCGACAGACACACCGTCGTGAATAACGTTCGGAGCACCCCATTTTCGGTCTATCGCAACATTTCGTCCTTTTGGACCTAAGGTCGTGACCACTGCTTTTGCTAATACATTGACGCCTTTAACCAATGAACTCCGGGCGTCATCGGAAAATTTAATTTGTTTTGCCATATAGGACCTCCTTGTTGTTTAATTTCGAAATCCGAATATCGAAATACGAAACAATATCAAAATTCAAAATTTAAATATTTAAACATTTGAATTTGTTTCGATTTTCGTGCTTCGTGCTTCGTATTTATTACTTTACTATCGCCAGTATATCTTTCTGCTCTACCATCATCCATTCTTGACCCTGAACTTTTATCTCCTGTCCCCCCCATTTTTTGTACATCACGACATCTCCAACCTTCACAACCATTTTCACAATCTTTCCCTTATCGTCAGTCGTTCCATGGCCAACGGCCATGACAACTCCTTTTTGCGGTTTCTCTTTTGCAGAATCCGGAAGAACAATTCCTGAGGGTAATTTATCTTCTCCTTCGAGAGGTTTAATAAGAACATTATCAAAAAGCGGTTGAATATTTAACTTAGCCATATAATACTCCTCTTCTAGAGACTGTTTCCAAATTTGTAGAATTTGGAATTACAGTCTCTTGAACCCGCCGATTAAACGCACTTCGAGCCGCAGTAGAAATCTACTAAGGCGAAAAGTAAGTTTAGGCGGGCTAAACAATATTTTTACTTCATCACGTGCTCATCACATTTTGTTAATCTTGCGCTCATCTTGTTCTTCTCATTATGTAATCATCCCTGCCTGCCGGCAGGCAGGTCTTCTCTCGCGCTCATCTTTTTCCTGGCAGTCTTTTTAAGTGAGTGCTATTTTACGGTTGGAAAATATTCTTGTCAAGTGGGAGATGAAGACGTTTTATTTTCTCCTCAAGCAACCCCCGTATCCATATGCGCGCGTCGAACGGATGGAAACGGATGACGGTGTCGGAAATCACTTCGGTCGTTCTCCTTTTTCTCATATACCAAAGCTGAATATGTTTAACGGGTTTTTCCAAAATCCGCAGAATGTGTGCGACAATTTGAAATTGACCATACTGCCGTACTGTTGCTTTCTTGCTTTTCAACCGATACATCACTTCTTTCCATTTATTTGGGAATACTGATGATACCCATCTGTTTTTTTTTAAAAAATGAGCATACGCGTTTCCTCTTTCCCATAACGGTTTCATCTGTAATACTTCGTGAGCAGTAAATATATCCTGTTCCCTTTTTGAAACCATAAATGAACTTTCGGAAACAAACATGTTTAAACACACAGCATCTTTCGCCTCTGTATCTTCCGGACGCCTGCGAATCCCTGCTGTCTCCATAAGAAGTGTTGCCAGCAAACGACTTATCCAAAGCGTCCCTGGCTTGGTGCCTATGTAAAAATCAATGTCGTCATCCTTGTCTGCATTGAAATTTGAAAGCCCTCCGGTGATGCCAACGAGGGTGATAGTCGGAACGAATCGAAGAAACGATGCGGCAAACTCTGCTTTTTTCCATTTGAAAAGAGCCTCATGTTCCCTCTGAAGACGCGTCTTTCTATGTTTCGTATGTCCCCGTATGCAATAAAAAGGTCCCACAAAGGAAATCTTTTTTCTTTTTAAAAAATACTGAAGTTGTTTTTGAACCGCTTTCTTTGTCCATGACTTCTTGGGTAACCATGAAAAAAGCTCATCTTCTGTATATGGATATTGGAAAATATCACCATACGAAAGAGTAAAAAAAATTGACGAAGAAAGATTCATCACACTATTGTGTTGTCGCGGCAGGAGCGCTGGTAACCAAACCGTACGAGTTTAGTACCTGAGAAAAACCGTTTGACACGGTATCCAGCTCCTGCTGAGGCGATGACCCCGTATTTATCGCATTGACTGCGTTTTCCATATACTTCATCATCCGGTCATTGAGCCCGTTATCAAATGTTCGGGAAGCAAGAGGGAAAGACCGCGCGTCTTTTGCCTGCGTGATAAAGGGTCCAACGAAAGGATCAGTTGAAAGAAGAGTAGCCATATCAATGCGGGCGTACGGCTCGCCAAATAGCCTGACTTTGGACTCTTCCGCATACAGCTTTATCATGGATTCACGGGAAGTTAAAAACTTTAAAAATTCCGCAGCTTGTTTTTTGTAGGTGCTCTTTTCTGATAATCCTTCTACCCAATACGATGCCCAGGTAACGGTGTTTCCGGGCAGCTGCGGAATCGGTGCAATTTTAAACTTAAGAGCAGGATTGACCTGTTTTGCCATCTCAATAATGTCAAACGCTCTCCAGGAAGGCGCAAAAATCATTGCGACTTTTCCATTGGCAAACGCATACATGGAATTATCCATTGTTTCATTCCACGTATAGACCGGATCTGTAGGATTGGCGAATTTATGGTAAAACGCGAGAGCCTCTTCTGCCTCTTTTCCTTTTGGAATAGCAAGATTAGCACCGTTTTGCATGAACATCGTTGCCAGGATATCGCTATAATTTTCAATATTTCCGGTGGTCCCCAGTGCAATAGCCGATACGGCAAAACCGGTTCCTTCAGGTTTGGCTATTTTCGGGACGAGGGCCAACAGTTCCTCCCATGTTGTGGGGGGAGCTGTAACTTCTGCAGCAACGAAAAGATCCTCATTATAATACAATCCTAAGCCCTCAACCATAAGCGGCATGCCGTAAATTGTTTGTCCTCCGACCAAATCATTGGTTGCTACAGGATAATATGTGTTTTTAAACTGGCTTGCAGTCATAACTGTTTCCGGAACGGCAGCAAGTTGATTTTTCAACATCGGCACCCATGTATTGTGATACCGGAAAATATCCGGTCCGTCCCCGCGCTCAACGGCAGCCTGCAGCCGTTCACGGTACTGACGATGGGATTGCTTGCTGTACTGCACTTTTATTTTCGGATTTTTTGCTTCAAATTCCGTAATAATCGGTTTAATAATTCCGTCATTCTCCCATAACCCCCAATAGGTGATGGTCACTTCCTGTGGAGCAGTCAATTGACTAAATACGATCCTGCCCAACAGTACCGCAGCCCCAACAAACAAAAGAAGCACAAGCACTATAATAATCCGCTTTGGCCAGGGATTCCCTCCTTGAGGAGAAATCGGAGGAACGGTGAACGAATCCATATTTTCTGCGGTTGACCCTGCCTGAGGCTCCGAAACCGGAATTTCCGGAGGAATGCTGCCTGATGTCCCTCCCTGGGCAGGTACGACGATAGTTTCCTGATTTTGATTTCCTGAATTCTGACCAGCCGGGAGATTTAAAGAGAAAGGAACCCCCTGATCAGATGGTGGAGTAATCATAGATTCTGGTACAATAATCATATCATGCAGAGGAAAAAAAAGAGAAGAGCAATTCTTCCGATCATCATCATTGGTGGAGCAATGTTCGTTTTGGTAAGCGCCATAGGCACAGCAACATGGTATTACTGGTTTTTTACTATCGCGTATGAAAATAGAGTGTTCCCTCCCGTTGTCATGCAGGGAATTCCGTTTGGA
The DNA here is from genome assembly GCA_003545435.1 of Patescibacteria group bacterium. Taxonomy (GTDB): domain Bacteria; phylum Patescibacteriota; class Microgenomatia; order UBA10105; family UBA927; genus UBA10108. The sequence goes on from DPYI01000027.1 coordinate 60,096, forward strand.
GGCAAAACAAAAGAAGATGTGGTTTCCTACTGGCTCACAAGAAACAAAGCATTTGACGATATAGAGATACAACTTGTATTTGAAACCCATAGCGCAACACTTTCCTCGCACGTTCTTGCCCCTGGATACGATGCCACACTTTCCGCAACACAGGCATACCTTGTCGGCAGGTCTCCATACTACCTCAGCAATATGAATGACCGGCTGCTAAAAAAACGGGTCGATCTCACGCCGGTATTTTTGTGGAATAAAGACTACGTCCATAGCGCTATCAAGACGTTGGCAGAAAAGATAAATATTCCTGCCCAGGATCCGCTGTTTCATTTTTCCGGCGGCAAAGTACTGGCGTTTCAGCCATCCAAAGACGGCCGTGCTGTCAATGAACAGAAATTATTTTCGCTCGTAGAAAACTCTATGGCCAGCATTTCAGGAGGATATGAAAAAACTCTTACCATACCGATTCCCGTAGAGGTGACACGTCCTACGTCTCAAATGACCGATGTGAATACGTTCGGCATCAAAGAGCTTATCGGACGCGGATACTCACAATTTACGGGATCTATCCCGGGAAGAATCCATAATGTGGCCCTGGCTGCAGCAAAATTAAACGGAATTCTCATCAAACCGGGAGAAACATTTTCTTTTAATCAAACGATCGGAGATATTTCTGCTGCAACCGGATATCAATCAGCGTATATCATAAAAAACGGAAGGACGGTCATGGGAGACGGCGGCGGCGTGTGTCAGGTGTCAACTACGCTCTTCAGAGCAGCACTGAACGCCGGATTGCCGATTACGGAACGGCACGAACACAGCTACCGCGTCCACTACTATGAAGAAGGCGGGTTCAAAGCAGGACTTGACGCAACCGTGTTTGACCCGACGGATGATCTGAAGATAAAAAATGACACTCCTGCCCATATCCTCATTCAAACCACAACAGATACCGATAATCTTACGTTAACCTTTGAGCTCTACGGAACATCCGACGGGAGAAAATCGGAAATCTTCAATCACAACGTATGGGGGATCACTCCCCCGCCTCCTGACCTTTTCCAGGATGATCCGACGCTCCCCAAAGGTGTCATCAAACAGGTTGATTTTGCGGCATGGGGTGCAAAAGCGTCATTCCGGTACAAAGTCATAAGAGACGGAGAAACGATTATTGATCAGACGTTTAATTCCAATTTCCGGCCCTGGCAGGCGGTATTCCTTCGTGGTACGAAGGAATAAATCCGAAGCACGAAGCACGAAAATCGAAACCAGCCTTCGCTAAAGCTACGGCCGGCGAAGCAAATTCAAAATTGCTTTGCCCATCCGAAGCTCGTAAGAGCGAAGGAGGGTTTCGTATTTCGATATTCGGATTTCGAATTTTTATTATGAAAAATAGCAGTGGCGCTAATAACTGTAAGGTTGTTCTCGTCGGAGGTTGTTTTGACCTCCTCCACTATGGCCATATTGCATTCCTGAAAGAAGCGAAAAAACATGGTGATTATCTTATTGTTTTGTTGGAATCAGATGAGAATGTCAGACGGTTAAAAGGAGAAGGCCGGCCGTTTCACACACAAAAGCAACGCAAAGAAATGCTGGAAAGTCTATCGTTTGTGGATGAAGTACGGGAACTCCCGACGATACAGGGAAACGAAGCGTATTATGATCTTATAAAAAAAATTCGACCATCAATTATCGCATTAACGGAAGGTGATCCGAAGCTTGATCATAAAATGAATCAGGCAGAACAGGTTGGAGCACAAGCAATCATCATCCCAAAAATCCACACTCCCTCCACCTCTCAACTAGCCAAACTCCTCGGACTTGAGTAAAATGACGAGTGTAACGAGTCATCCTGAGCGAACAAAGAGAGTCGAAGGATTAATCAAAATATGCACCGTAATATCAAACTATTAGCACTCTTTAATTTCTTCACGGATTTTAAATTATATAGTGGCATTCTGATTATTTATTTTGCGAAAGTAACGGGATCGTATGCGCTAGCCATGAGTCTTTTCTCCGTCGTTTCGGTATCATCTGCACTGTTTGAAGTTCCTACCGGAGTATTCTCCGATATGATAGGCCGGAAAAAAACCATTCTCTTTGGAGCTCTTTTTGCCACATTATCAGCGATATGTTACGCGATCGGAACATCATATTGGCCGCTTTTTGTCGGAGCGCTTTTTGAAGGACTATCACGATCCTGGTACAGCGGAAATAATGATGCATTTCTTCACGACTCTTTATCCCAAAATGGAAATAGAGATAAATTTGCCTACTACTTAGGAAAAACAAGCGCGATGTTCCAGCTGGCACTCATGATGGGAGCTGTTATCGGGAGCGTCTTGGCTCAATGGTCGTTTCCTCTCATTATGTGGNNAAAGATCAATCCAATATTTTCTCTCATCTGAAGATTTCAGCGTTTCATTTGTGGAACAATAAAAAACTCCGATTATTAAGTCTTCAGGATGTCTTGAGTTTTGCTGTCGGCGAATCATCATTTAATTTCGGTGCGGCGTTTATAAATACTATCTGGCCTCTCTGGGCAATTGGGTTTTCAAAGATGATTTCCTACGGCGGAGCATTTGTGAGTTACTGGTTTAGCGGCAGGCTTATCAAGAAGCTAGGTGGCATCAACATATTAATTATTGCGAATATCTATACCCGCATAGCCAATTTTATTGCTTATGGAAAACCAACACTCGTTTCTCCGGTTCTCATGGCATCTTCATCGATATTTTATGGCGCAACCATGGTAAGCAAAAAATCCCTCATGCAAAAAGAATATACCCAAGAACAACGCGCGACCATTGAATCGCTCAATTCGTTTTTTAGAAATATCCTATATGCTCTCTTCTCCCCCTTATTGGGAATAATTGCGGATTCGTATGGTCCGGCAAACGCCCTTATTTTTGTTCAGTTTTGTATGCTCTCTGTTTTGTATATCAATTTCAAACTGAAAAAAATGCAGAAGAATACATAATCTGATATTTCATTCTCTACACTCTACACACACCTGGTGTGTGTAGAGCACATATGAATATACTTGCGATAGAGTCTAGTTGTGACCCCACTTCGCCCTTCGGGCTCCGCGGGGCAAGCGAAATTTTAA